>JAJZMW010000057.1 GCA_021848165.1 Thermoplasmata archaeon | reverse complement strand
GGCACCTCGGTCGAGGGGGTCCCGGTCTTCGACAGCGTCGAGGACGCGGTGCGCCGCACCGGGGCGAACGCGTCGTGCATCTTCGTGCCCGCGCCGTTCGCCAAGGACGCGTTGGTCGAGGCGGTCGACGCCGGGATCCGCCTGTGCGTCATCGTGACGGAGCACATCCCTTTCCACGACATGCTCACGATGTACCACTACGCGCGGGCCCGCGGGGCCCGCATCATCGGCCCGAACTGCCCGGGGATCGCCTCGGCGGTCGCGGCCACGAAGGTCGGGATCATCCCGAACGTCGTCTTCCGACCGGGCTGCGTCGGCGTCGTCTCGCGCAGCGGCACGCTCACCTACGAGATCGTCAACGGGATCCGGGAGGTCGGCCTCGGGCAATCGACGTGCATCGGTCTGGGGGGCGACCCGGTCGTCGGGACCTCCTTCGTCGATGCCCTGCCGCTCTTCGAAGAGGACCCGGACACCGACCTGCTCGTCCTCGTGGGGGAGATCGGGGGGACCGCCGAGGAGGATGCCGCGGAGTACATCCGGGCCCACTTCACGAAGCCCGTGGTCGCCTACATCGCGGGCCGCGCGGCCCCGGCGGGAAAGCGGATGGGTCACGCCGGCGCGATCATCACGCGCGGCCGGGGGACGGCCGCTTCGAAGCAAGCCGCACTGGAGGGGGCCGGCGCGACCGTCGGCCACTTCCCCTACGAGATCCCCCAGTTGGTCGCCGCCGCGATGCGGGGGCCCGCGCGGAAGTGAGCGCCCCTCCCTCTCGCCGCGGCCGCGACGCGGAGGCCCCCGAGCGGTGCCTCGTCCCCGGGTGCGGCGGCGACGCCGTGCGACATCTCGCCCTTGCGGAGGCTCGGCGGGCGTTCGCCAACCTCCCCGAGAAGGGGCGTCGGGCACCGCTCTGTCGCGACCACTACAAGCAGTGGAAGAAGGAGACGAAGGAGTCCCGCACCCTCGCGCGGCTCGGTTGGTGAACCCACGGTCGGGCGCGAGGAGGCTCCTAGGGAGCCGTCCTCACTGCTTGCGCATCTTCTGGGCTCGCATGCGTCGGCGCATCCGCTTCTTGCGCCACTTCCATCGCATGTGGCCGGCTTTCTTCCATACGCGTGAGGATCGTTTCATTCGATCGCGTCCGAGGTGAGCGGGGGTAAAACCGTCGGTTTATTAGGGCTCCCCCCGCCGGTCGGCGGAAGCCGCATCGTCCTCGCACGTCCGGACGGATTCTCTTCCGCCGCCCGGGGCCGCTCCCGCACGGGTGCGGCGGATCGCTCACGGTCGGCCCCGCCTCGGTCAATCGGGCTTGACTGGGGGAATAAATCCTTCCGGCCCCCCATGCCGCACCGGCGAGGTGGTTACGATGGGAGTGCGAAGCTGGTTCGAGCCTCTCGGGGTCGTCGTCGCGATCGCGGTGATCGTCGGTATCTCGATGGGGGCGGTGCTCCTCGGGCCCGTGCTCGTGCCGGCCAGCGGCCCTTCCCCCTCGTCCGCGGCCCCTCCCCCGACGCACTATGTGAACCTCTCGATCGTCATCAACGCGACCTGGGGGGTACCGCAGTACGTTCCGGCCAACTTCAGCGTCCCGGCGGGCCGCGTGGTGATCACGATCCGCGATTACGATCAGCCCGGAACGTTCGTGGGGTGCGGCTGCAACGTCACGGGGACCGTCGGCGCGGTCGAGATGATCAACGGGACGGCCTATCATCGGGTCCCGAGCGCGAACGTGGCCCACACGTTCTCCTCGCCGGCCCTCAACCTCAACGTCCTCAGCCCCGGGGGCTCGACCGTCTCGTTCGTGACGGAGCTCTTCCCCGGAACGTACCCCTGGTGGTGCATGGCGCCGTGCGGCCTCGACGGGATGATGGGCTTCCCGATGGGCGTGCCCGGGTTCATGGCGGGGACGATCACGGTGACGAACTGAGATCGTCGCCCCGCCCCGTCCCCGGCCGCGACGCCGGCCGGGCGCCGCGCGTTATGTAGCACGTCCGGCTCGCCCGTCCGATGATTGACGAGAGCGAGCTCGCGGTCAACCTCCTCGACTTCCGGCAGAAGTCGTTCCAGTTCGAGCGGCTCGTCGACCGGGCCAACGGAGCGTACGCCATCTTCGGCCGGACGGAGACCGAGACCGAGAGCCAGTTGCGGCCGAAGCTCGTCCACCTCAAGGTCGTCGTCCCCCAGGAGTGGATCGTCTACGACGCCGATCTCGACCTGTTGCGCCTGGGCCGGGAGGGGACCCCCCGGTCCCTCCGAAGCCCCGGCATCGCGCTCGAGTCGGCGGCGGAGCCTTCCGAGTTCCCCGAGCAGGGGTTCGAGTGGCTTCGGGAGCAGCCCGCGGACCACGTCTACGTCTACCTGCCGAAGGAGCGTCGGGGGGCGCTCGGGCCCGGGATCGGACGCGAGGTCGTCGACGGCCGCTAGAGCACGCCCATTTCGGTGAGCTTCTCGGGAAGGTAGCGGTCGGTCACGTAGTTGAGCCCGTACTTGGCGAGCGACTGCTGCTCCGCCTTCTTGCCGTTCTTGAGCATCAGTTCGATCTCGCTCCTCCACTCGGCCGTGGAGAACCGCGGATCGGTGAGCTCGGCCTGGAGGGCCCGGACGTCCTGATCCGTGAGCTTGTCGTTCGGCAGCTCGTAGTTCTCGATGTCGGAGGCGCTGACCCCGAGGAATTCGGCGCTGGGCGTGGCGAGGTACTGGGAGATGTGGGCCGTCTTGATCGCGCCGAAGGCGACGCTCGCGAAGATGCGGAACGACCAGGGATCGCCGTCGGTGAAGACCACGACCGGGAGGTGGAGCTCCTCGTTGAGCCGCTTGAGGAAGCGCCGCGTGGAGCGCGCGGGCTGACCTTTGAGGTGGATGAGGAGCGCCTTCTGGCGTTCGTCGAAACCGTTCTCCGCGAGCCGATCGACCATGCCCCCGCACTCGATCGCGACGATGAACTTCGCCCCGGTCGAGACGATCTCGATCTTCTCCTTCTCCACGTTCGACGGGAGGGCGTAGCCGCCGTCCCCGACGTCGTCCCGGCAGTTGATCTTCTTGACGAGGCCCTTGCGGTTCCGCTCCCGGATCGTCAGGTCGCCGATGACCGAGGCGCCGTTCTCCTCCGGGTGGAGCCGGAAATCCTCGCGGAGTCGCTCGCACAGGACCTCGAGGTCCTCGACCAGGAGGTTCGATTCGTCCTCGCTGTGGAACTTCCCTTCCTGCCACCCTTCGCTGATGTAGTAGAGCTCCCGCAAGGTCGACGTCTTGTTGTCCCGGGCCATCTCGTTGATGAAATCGACCAGGTAGAACGTCCGCAGGAGCATCAGCGCCCCGTCCAGCTTGCGGGCGCTCCGGGTCCCCATCGCCTTGCCGAGGCGCCAGACCCCCTCCCGCATCTGGAAGGCGATGTTCTGCTTGGTCCGGAGCGGGAGGCGCATGCGCGGGATCTCGCCGTGGACGAGCTGAGCGTGGATCTGCTCCGCCAGCTCGAGCGTGGGTCGGAGCGCGTCCGCCCGGATCTTCGGCTCATCCGTCGTCGTCGGCGACACCGGCTTTGCCTTCCGCGGCATCGTAATCCACCTCCTCGTCGGGGTTGGTCTCCCCGTCGATCCCGGCGGCGGCCTCGGCCGCCTCGATCACCGCCCGCGGGAGCCGAACGTCCCAGTCGCCCGGGAGCGGTTCGGCTCCGAGCAGATGCGCCTCGTCGACGCCGGCGACGTACCAGTCGAGGTCGTTCGCGTCGACATCGGTCTTGGGGGGCCAGGTGACGGTGATCCGAGCTCGTTCGTTCGGTCCGAGCTTCGGCAGGGTCCACCACGCCCGCCCGAGCGGAGCTTCCGTTCCTTCGGGCGGCGGGTCGAACTTCCCGAGGGACAGGAGCTCGGCCGGGGTCTCGAGGAACAGTTCGAGGACCCGCGCCCGCGGGGTGTAGTTCGTGACGACGATCCCGAGGCGGCGCTCCGTCGACCCCGGAGCGGCGGCCTCGGACTCGAGCGAAACGACGTCCATGATCCGCGTGATCACCGGGGTGAGATCGGGGACCGGCCGGTCGAGCAGATGGCTCGTCTTCTCGGCGAGCCGCGGAAGGATCTTCTGGATGATCGCGAACTTCTCCTGGGCGAACTCCCGGCGCGAGCGGCGGGAGATGTGCACTTTGAGGTGGCGGGCGGCCGCCTGGAG
>JAJZMW010000101.1 GCA_021848165.1 Thermoplasmata archaeon | reverse complement strand
CGCGTACCGCAGACGCACCGCTCGCCGCCCATCGAGGGAGAGCACCTCCGCCCGGACGGTGGTGCGGCCGGAGCTCCGTCGCGCGACCACCCCGAGGGGGACGTCGCAATCCCCGCCCAAGCGGGCGGTGATCGAGCGCTCGATCGTGGCGCACGCGCGCGTGGCCGGATCGTCGCAACGGCGGACGATCGCCCGCAACGCCCGATCTCCCGCGCGACCCTGCACGGCGAGGATCCCTTGGCCCGGGGCGGGCACGAACGATGCGAGGGGGAGCGTGGCCGTGATCTCGTCGGCCCGACCGAGCCGTTCCATCCCGGCGCGGGCGAGGACGACCGCGTCCACCCGGCCGCGGCGGACCATCGCGAGCCGGGTGTCGACGTTGCCCCGGATCGGGACGAGGCGGAGATCCGGTCGCGCCCGAGCCCACTGCGCCTGCCGGCGAACGCTGCTCGTGCCGAGGGTCGCGCGCGGCGGGAGCGGCCAACGTCGGGCCACGACCGCGTCCCGCGGATCCGCTCGGGCCGGGTAGGCGACGATCGGGAGGTCGGGGGGATCGCCCGCCGGAAGGTCCTTCGCGGAGTGCACCGCGAGATCGATCGCCCTCGCCCGGAGCGCCTCGGCGAGGGCGCCGGTGAAGTCGAGGGGTCGCCCGGTCCCCCGGGTACGGTCCCCGGAGGTGACGAGCGTCGTGATCTCGATGGCGCGGGAGGGGGCGACCGCCCGGAGCCGCCGCACGAAGCGCTCGGTCTGCGCCCGCGCGAGCGGGCTTGCCCGGGTCCCGATGCGGATCGGATCCGTCACGGTCGCGCGTCGGAGCGCACCAGCTCGGCGAACGCCGCCAGAGCGCGGTCGCGCGCCGGGCCGGGCGGCATCCCGCGGACCCGCTCGAGCGGAGCGGCGAGCAAACGGCGCACGAGCCGCTGCGAGAGGTGGTCGAGAGCGGCGCGCTGCTCCCCGGTGAGCTCGCCCAGATACGGGAGGGCCCGTTCGATCTCGCGCCGGCGAAGCGCTTCGGCGTCGCGCATCAGCGCATCGAGCCTTGGTTCGGCCAGCAGCTGTTCCAGGCGACGCGCTCCCTGGTCCGCGCGCGCCCGGATCCCCGCGTCCTCCGGGCCGCCCTCGGTGGGCAGCGCTCGACCCTGGTAGAGGGTCCCGAGGTCGACCAGACGGACCCCGGGTACCGCGCGGCAGTTCGGATCGATGTTCCGCGGGACCCCGAGGTCGATCAGCGCGAGGGGACGAGGCCGTCCGACCAGATCGGCCGGGGCGACGATGCGCTCCCCGACCTTGGCGGCGGCGACCAGCCCGTCGCACAGCGGGAGCTCCTCCGACAGCTCCCCGATCGGGACCGCACGCGCCCCGCACGAGCGCAGGAACGGCTCCGGGGGCGGGGTGCGGCGGTAGACGATCGTCGTGCGGGCGTGGGGACCCAACGCTTCGGCGACCTGGCGCCCGACGACCCCCGATCCGACGATCAGGACGCGGGGGAACGGGACAGCGACCTCCCGAAGGAGCCGGGCCGCGGCGATCGCGGCGACCGAGCCCGCCGGGAGGGGAGGGATGGTCTCGACGGCCTGGAGCATCTCCCGGAACAACTCCCCCAGGATCGGCCGCGGAAGGCGGCTGCGCGAACGACGCAAGGCGACCTGCACCTGGGCGCGGACCTCGCGCTCTCCGCGCGCGAGCGATTCGAGACCGGCCGTCACGCGGTAGAGGTGGGCCAGCGCTTCGGCGCCCCGCCGGCGGCGCCAGCCGCCGGCCGGACCCGGAGGCAGCGAAGCCGGGTCGCCCCGGCGGATCTGGAGGACCTCGATCCGATGGCAGGTCCTCAGAACGGCGAGCTCCTCGATCTCCCGATCCGCCGACCACCGGCGCTCGACCCACTCCGCGTCGATCGCGCGGGTCGCCTGCTCGAGCTCGTCCAAGGTGGCGGTCGCGAGGCTGAGCTCCTCCCCGTAGAGGTCCCGCTCCCGGGGGTCGTCCCGGGCCAGCGCATCCGATGGGCTCCGACTCGCGAGTGCCATGACGACCGGCGAGCCCGCTCGCCGCTGCGATGACGGCGGTGCGCTTTATTCCGAAACGTACGAACTTTTCGGTCCCGTCGGCGGGGCTTCGGTCAGCAGGAGGTGACCGTCCCGGAACCGTAGGCGATCCCGGTCTGGGCGTCGACGTACCACATGAGCTCGATGCCGCTCCCCGGCGTGGGGTTGATGAAGCTGCACGTCGCCCAGGCCGTCGTCCAGACGTACACCGTGGAGCCGCCGACATCCACCCCGGCGAGGGCCATCTCCGCGTAGAGGGTCCCGTGCGAGCTCACGAAGGCGGTCACGTTGCCGCCGCTGTTCGCCGCGGTGACCGCTTGGGCGCTCGTGACGAGCGTGACGCCGTTCAGGTCGGCGAACTGCGTGATCTGGCAGCTGCTCCCGGTGATCGTGCCGAGCACCGCCCCCGTTCCATCCGAGACCGTCACCGCGACGTGGTTCGCCGAGTATCCGGTCGCGTTGTAGATGAGGAACCAGAATGCCGAATCGCCGCTGGTCAGGCTCCCCGAGAATCCGGGCACCGTGACCGCGGACGGACCGCTGTAGGTGCAGCCGCTGGTGAACGTCCCGAGCGGCTGGGCCGACGTCGTCGGCTGCGTGAACGCGACGACGAGCACCGGATACCACGACTCTCCATCGTACCCTCGCACGGTCGAGGCGCCGATCGTCATCGCCTGGGCGGAGTCGACCGCCGTGCCACCGCTGCTCGCCGTGAAGACGATCGCCTGCGTGGTGGCGGTCCCGGCCACGACAACCGTTCCCAGGCTGGGGGCGGAGTTGTACCCGGCGACCGAGCCGACCGTGTAGGAGTAGCTCCCGTTCGGTTCTTGGAAGACGATCGAGCTGGGGGCGCTCGCGCTCAGAGTCGTTCCTCCCAGCGTGATCGACCAACTGGTTCCGGAGGAGAGTCCGCTTTCCGTGAACGAGACGCTGTACTGGACGAGGCAAACCCCGCCCGAGGAGAAGGTCACCGGCTGATGGACCGGCCCGCCCGAGACCACGAGAGTTCCATTGGGCGGGGACGCCGTGTAGCCGTTGACGCATCCTACGCTGTAGTGGTAGGAGGATCCGTTCGGCTCGGTGAAGGAGATGAGGTTCGTCGAGCTCGATACGGTCGCGCCCTCCAGCGTGACGCTCCAGGACGTCGAGGCGGGCAGTCCGCTCTCCGTGAAGTTCACCGCGTAGGTCGGGGCGCCGCCGCCCCCACCGCCCCCGCTTCCGTTGCCCCCGAGGTGGAAACCGGGGATCACGTTGAGGAAGCCGAGGCCCAACACCACAATCACGACGACCACGATCGCACCGACAGCCGCCCACCGAGCTGCGTGGGACGGAGCGGCCCCCGGCGGAGCCGGGTACGTCGGCTGGCCTGCGGGCGGGGGAGCGCCGGGGGGTGCGGCCGGCGGAGGAGGATAGGCGGACATGGGGGAGCCCGGCGGCGGGTACGAAGACCCGGGCCCGGGGGCTGGGTAGGTGGGCGGAGGCGCTGGGGTCGCCCCGGCCGACAGGGGGCCCCCGCACACGCGACAAAACCTCGAATGCGGATCGTTGATCGGCGAGCCGCATGCGGGGCAGCGGGAGGCTGCCATGCTGGGGCATATCTCGCTCCTCCGTATAATAAGTTGGCCGGCGGCCGGAGAACGTCCGGGCGCGATCGTTGTCGCTGCCGCCGCGGCGAATCCCTTATGGGTGGGAGGATGCATTCTCGATCGGAGAGATCCATGCTATCCGTTGAGGTCAAGGCCGCCGCCGTCCAGCAGGTCAAGCAGCTCATGCAGGGCCAGAAGCCCGGCATCGCCGTCCGCGTCTACGCGCAGCCCGGCGGGGGAGGCTGTGGCAGCGGCTGCGGATGCGGGTCCGGGGGTTCCGCGGTCCAGTTCGGGATGGCGTTCGCCAAGCCCCGCCAGGACGACGAGGTCGTTCGCGCCGCGGGCCTCGAGTTCATCGTCGATCCATCGAGCGTTCCCCTCGTCAACGGCGCCGTCATCGATTACGTCGAAGACCTCCACGAGTCCGGCTTCAAGATCTCGAACCCCACGCTGCCGCAGCCGGATGCGGCGGGGGTGGCGGGGGGTTGCGGCTCGTGCGGGTCGAGCTCCGGGAACGGCGGCGGCTGCGGGTGCGGATAGACCGCTCCCCCACGACCTGGCTCCTCCC
>JAJZMW010000115.1 GCA_021848165.1 Thermoplasmata archaeon | reverse complement strand
GTGATCGTCCCCGTCTTGTCGAGGATCAGCACGTCCAGGTCCCCGGCCGCTTCGACCGCCGTCCCCGACTTCGCGATGACGTTCGCCTTGGCGACCCGGTTGATCCCCGAGATGCCGATCGCGGGGAGGAGGGCGCCGATCGTGGTCGGCATCAGCGCGACGAAGAGCGCGAGCATCGTGGCGATGTTGATCGTCGCGACGCCGGTGAGGCCGGCGAAGTCGCTGAACGTCAGGATCACGATGAGGAGGGCGAGCGTCAACGAGGCGAGCAGCACGCCGAGCGCGAGCTCGTTCGGGGTCCGCTCGCGGCCCGCGCCCTCGACGAGGGCGATCAGGCGGTCGAGGAACGAGTGGCCCGGGCTCGCCGAGATCCGCACGACGACCTTCCCCTCGATCACCTTGGTCCCGCCGAGGACGCTGGTGCGGTCGCCGCCGCTCTCGCGGACCTGCGCCTGGGACTCGCCGGTCATCATCGATTCGTCGACGAGCGCCGCCCCTTCGACGACGTCCCCGTCGAGCGGGACCGTCTCGCCGTTCTCGACGACGACCCGGTCGCCGATGCGCAGCGACTCCGCGGGGACGGTGGCGAGCGTCCCGTCGGCCCCCTGGCGGTGGGCGGCGAGGCCGCTGCGGATGCCGCGGAGGCTCTCCGCCTGGGCGCGGCCGCGCGCCTCCGCGATCGCCTCCGAGAGGTGGGCGAACCAGAGGGTCAGGAACAGGATGACGGTGAGGTCGAAGTAGTAGACGGGGTCGTACGTCGCCGCGATGTCGGGGAACGCCGCGGGGTAGAGGGTGACCACGGCGAGAAAGACGAAGAAGACCCAGACGACGAACATCACGGGCTGGCGGATCTCCCGCCGCGGGTCGAAGTAGGCGAACGAGTCGTGGAGGATGTGCTTCCACGAGGTCCGCGCGACCGCGCGGCCGTGCCCGGTCGGCGCCGCCGCCGCGCTCAGGCCGCTGATCTCGGGGGCGCTCACGGGCTCACCACCCCCCCTGGGCGAGCGGCCCGAGGGCCAGGACCGGCAGGAAGAGGAGGCCCGAGACGACGATCACGATCAGGGCGAGGTAGATCGTGAACGTCGCGCTGTTCGTCTTCAGCGTCCCGGTCGATTCGGGGACGTACTCCTGCTGCGCGAAGAGGGAGCCGATCGAGAGCATCGCGATCATCGGGATGAGCCGGCCGAGGAGCATCACGATCCCGCCGGCGACGTTGAAGAAGAGCGAGGTGTCGTTGATCGGGCCCATCGCGCTCCCGTTGTTCGCGGCCTCGCTGGTGAACTCGTAGAGCAGGATCGTGAACTGGTGCGCGTTGACCGCCACGTTCGATCCGAGCGGTCCGACGCCCGCCGCGGCGGCCCAACCGCCGGCGACCGCGAGGAGCACCGGCACGAGGATGAGCGCCGGATGGAGGATGAGCGCCGCCGCCGACCAGCGCATCTGGTCCTTGCCGACCTTCTTCCCGAGATATTCGGGGGTCCGGCCGACCATGAGGCCGGCGATGAAGACCCCGACCAGGGCGAACACCAGGAGCCCCCCGAAGCCGGTGCCGACGCCCCCGGGCGTCGACTGGGTGAACATCCCGAAGAAGAGGACCATCTGGGCCCCGCTGGTCAGCGAGCCGAGCGCGGCGTTGGCGGCGCCGACGTTCGCGTAGACGGAGGCGACCTGGAAGAGGGACGCCTCGCCGACGCTGTACTGCGACGCTTGCCCGACCGGGTATCCGTTCGTCCCGGGATCGAGGAACGCGATCCCGCCGAGCGCCGGGTTCCCGCTCGCCTGGAAGTAGATGTAGAGCCCGAGGGCGATCAGGAGGACGATCAGGATCGTGGCGATGTAGGGGTACGATTCCGCCGGGCGGCGGACCATCCGCCCGAACATGAACGGGACGCTGAACGGGACGAGGAGCATCATCCCGGTCTCGACCAGGCTCGTGAGGGCGGACGGATTCGCGAGCGCCGCCCCCGCGTTGGCGGCGTACCAGCCGCCGCCGTTCGTCCCGATCAGCTCGATCGAGCTCCAGGAGGCGACCGGCCCGAGGTAGATCGTCTGGGAGGAGCCCGCGAATCCGTGCGCGGTGACGTAGCTCGTGAACGTTTGGGGGACGTTCATCAGGAGGAGGAAGAGCGCGCCGACGAACGCCGCCGGGAGGAGGAACCGGGTGACCGAGCGGACCATGTCGACGTAGAAGTTGCCGAGGGTCCCGTCGCGCGAGGTGAACCCGCGGATGAACGCGGCGACGACCGCGAGGCCCGACGCCGCCGAGAAGAAGAGCGCGATCTGCAATCCGAGGACGGCGGCGCCGAGGCTGAGCTGGCTCTCGTTCGTGAAGTGCGTGAAGTCGGTGTTCGTGGCGAACGAGGCCGCCGAATGGAAGGCGAGGTCCCATCCGAACCCCGGCAGCTGGAGCGGGTTCCACGGGAGGGAGGATTGGAAGAAGAGGATGGCCCAGATCCAGGCGACCAGCGCCGCGATCGTGAGGACGAGCGCGACCGCGTACTCCCGCAGGCGCATCGAGTGGCGCGGGTCGACCCCCAGGAGGCGGTAGATCACGCGCTCGATCGGGCGCCAGAACGCGTCGCCGAGGACGGGGCGATCGGTGTAGACCCGCGCGAGATAGGCGCCGAGGACCGGGGCGAAGAGGAGAACGAGGGCGAGCAGCAGGATGACGTCCGCCAGCCCCGAGAGGTCGAACACCGCCCCTCCCCGTCAGAATCGCTGCGGGCGGATCATGTAGTACAGGAGGTAGAGGCCGAGGGCGACCGAGATCGCGGTGAAGAGGATCAGCCCGAGGTTCGTCGTGACGGCGGTCCCCAGGTCCATGGACACCTGGGGCGGGGAGTTCGGAGGGGGCCATTTAACGGCCACCCTCCAGCCGCCTCGGCGAAGGGATTATCCGCCCGGAGGTCGGGCGCGCCGCCGCGACGTCCTCGGCTCGGCCCGGGCCGGCGCGGGGGCCGGGGCGGCGGTCCCGTCGGAGCGGCGACGGGCGGCGGCCGACATCCGCCGCACGATCCGCTTCATCGCGCGCTCCCGCCGCACCTCGGCGGCCTGGTACTGGACCTCCCGCGTGTCCTGCGTGAGCAGCACCACCACGCGCCCGAGGGAGCTGCGGCCGGTGCGGCCCCGACGCTGGATCGCCCGGATCTCGCTCGGCACGGACTCGAAGAAGACGACCAGATCGACGTCGGGAACGTCGAGCCCCTCCTCGGCGACGCTGCTCGCGACGAGGATCGGGAAGGCGCCGTCGCGGAAGGCGGAGAGGATCCGCCCCTGCTCCCCCTGGTTCATCCCCTGGTCGTCGGCGTCCCGGGTCGCCTGGCCCACGAACCGGCCGACCGTGTGGCCGTGGGACTCGAGAAGAGTCTGGATCCCTTGGATGGTGTCGCGATACTGCGCGAAGACGAGGATCCGAGGCGGTCGCTTCGTGGCCCCGCGGATCGTCTCTTCGACGATCCCGGCGAGCGCCTCGAGCTTCGGGTGGGAGAGCGAGCGGCCCTCCTCGAGGTACCGGCGGGCGGAGGCGCGCGCCGCGGTCACGGCCGGAAGGGCGAGGAACGCCTTGTCCCCCCGGGACGCCTTCTCCTTCGCGGCGACCCGGTCGAGGTAGGAAACGAACGGGGCGAGCCCCTGCGTCTCGAGGCGCTCGAGCGCGTGGAAGAGGTGGAGGAGGATCAACTGGAAGTAGAGCGGGGTGAACTTGCGGGTCATCGGTCCGGGCCGGGCGAAGATCTCCCCGCGCAGCGAGATCAGGTCCTTCACGGTGAGCGAGCGGATCGGCTTGGTCCGGAGGTAGCCCATCTTCTGGAGCCGTCGGGCGATCTCCTGGGCGGCGGTGGAGAGCTCGTCGCGGATCTCCTTGACCTCCAACGGCAGCTCGACCCAGCGGAGCTCCACGTCGACCGGTTGGACGTATTGCCGGACCCCATCGTCCTCGCGCGAGCGGGCCTCGACCCGGGGGGACCCGAAGACCCCGAGGACCTCCTCGATCCGCTCCTCCTTCCCGCCCGGCGAGGCGGTGAGCCCGAGGAGATGCGCGCCGGGGCGCCGCGTCGCCCGGAACGCTTGCGCGATCGGCACGTAGGCGTACTTTCCGACCGCGTGATGGGCCTCATCGAAGATCACGAGGTCGACCTCGGCGAGGTCGTAGCGCTTCGCGACGAGATCGTTCTGGATGATCTCGGGCGTGGCGAAGACGACATCGCTCGCC
>JAJZMW010000026.1 GCA_021848165.1 Thermoplasmata archaeon | reverse complement strand
GACCGCGAGATCGACCTGCGCCCGATAGTACGCCTCCTCCTCCTCGGGGGAGAGGTGGAGCAACGTGTGCCAGACGTCGAACGTGACCGCCGACATCGGGCCCTCCTCACCCGGCGCGCGGCGGGGGGGTCCGCGCAAGGCGGGCGCGACCCAGCGCGCGCACGGTCGCGAGGCTCTCGTCGAGCGGGAGGCTCCCGAAGTCGACGATGGCGAGGAGCTCGTCGATCCCGAGCTCCGCGAGCGGGCCGAGCCGGCCCGGGAGCTCGTCCGGCGTCGTGAGCAGCGCGAGCCCGTGGCGATCGATCGTCTCGGCCCGCGCGTGCTCCGGGTCGGCGGCGACCTTCTCCTGGAAGTGCGCGCTCTGGCTCGCGAGGCGGCTGTCCAGGTAGGCCTGCAAGGCGCGCTCCCCGGTCGCGCGCGAAGCGCCGGCGTAGACGTGCATCGCGACCCGGACCTCCCCGGAGAATCCGGGCGGGCCGGCGGCGCGATACTCGGCGATCTCGGCGCGGAGCTCGTCGATCCCGCCGAGCGTCGCATACGGGATCAGGGCGAGGGAGGCGCCCCAGCGGGCGACGAACGGCACCGCCTCGCGGCGCTGGACCGCGATCGTGAGAGGGGGATGCGGGAGCTGCCTCGGCCGGACGTTCAGGCGGACCGGACGCGCGTCGGGGCGTTCGACCCGCACCTCCTCTCCGGCCCAGGCGGCCCGGATCGTTCGAAGCGCCCGGTCGAACCGATCCCGCTTCGTCGCCGGGTCGACGCCGAACCCCGCGAGCTCGTCGGCGACGTAGCCGGAGCCGCAGCCGAAGTTGAGCCGGCCCCCCGACAGGCGATCGAGGACGGCGTACTCCTCCGCGACCTCGACCGGCTCGTGGTACGGGAGGACGCTCACGAGGCAGCCGAGCCGAAGGCGACGGGTCTGGGCGGCGGCGGCGGCGAGGAGGACGGCGGGGGCGGGGAGCGCTCCCGCGCGGCCAAAGTGATGCTCCGCGACCCAGAGGGCCTCGAGGCCCTGCGCGTCGGCCTCGCGGGCGAGGGCGAGGAGCTCGCCCAGCCGGTCCCGCTCGTCCGCGGGAGGGGGCGGGTCGACGACGCTGAAGAGGCTCAGCTTCACGCCCGGGCGACGCGCGCGAGGTTGAAGTCGTTAACCGCTCGGCGGCCGCGGATCGTTCGGCGCACCGATCGGGGCCGGCCGCCGAGGTTATCCTCCCCACCCCCTACGGAACCGGCCGATCGATGTCGACGCTTCCGCCCCGCGGGGCCGGGGGGGACCCCGGGACGGCCGCGGTCATCCCCCCTCCGCCCCTCCGCCCGCTCGGGCCGCCGAGGCGATGGCCGATCGTGGTGGGGGCGCTGGCGACGGTGGCGCTCGTGGTCCTCGCTCTCGGCTTCGCCAACGTCGTTCCGGGGTTCCACCTGAGCCCCTCCGGGAGCGGGTCCCACGGCGGGTCGGGAGCGCCGACCTACCCGGTCACGTTCCGCGCCTCGGGCCTCGTCGCGGGGGGATCGTGGTCGGTTTCGATCGGCGGCTCGACCTATCCCGCCGTCGGGAGCAACCTCTCGATCGAACGGGCGAACGGCAGCTACTCCTACACCGTCACCCCGCCGGGAGGAGACCTGGCGACCCCGGCGGGCGGATCGTTCCAGGTCGCCGGAGCCCCCGTCTCCTTCGCGATCGCCTTCTCCCCGAGCGCCCCCCCGGGACAGGAGTCCTACGATCGCGCGCTCGCGCTCGTCTCCGTCGTCGCCGCCGCCCACGACGCGGCGGCGGTCCTCGATGGGGCGACCGCCTACGTGTCGACGACCGCTCTCTCGAACTCGACCGCGGGGATCGGGAACGCGACCTGCCGGTGGAGCGGTGCGTCGACGATCGAGGTCGCGGCCACCACGGCCCCGTCCACGAGCGGGCTCAGCGGGAGCTGGACGTTCCTCTACGCCGACCCGACCGCCTCGACCGTCCTGCTCTACCAGGTGAATGCGGGCACCGCGAGCTACCTCGGCGAGATCGCCGGACCGGGGTGCCTCTCGGCGGCGTTCGCCGAATTCGAGCCGCTGCCGTCGAACGTCATCGATAGCACGGAGGCGGCGTCGATCGTCGCGGCGAACGCGTCGGCGTTCACGAGCGCGCACCCGAACGCGAGCGCGGAGTACGCGCTGCTGGCGGGGTACCACTTCGCCTACGGCAACTTCTCCGCGACCATGCCGCCGACCTGGGACGTGACGTTCACGACGTGCTCGCTCGCCGGCGGGACCGGTCCGGGAAGCGAGTTCGTGGAGACGCTGAACGCGACCGACGGCGCGGTGATCTACGATGGGGGGGTCCAGCAGACGATCTGCGGCCCGTCGTTGGGCCTTCCCGGGCCGACCGGGGCCGCGCCGCTCCCGATCGAGGGGGCCATCGCCCCCGCCGCCGGGGTCGGTGCGGCCGCGAGCCCCGCGGTCGCGGTCAGCCAACGATTTTAGGCGGGCCGTCTCCCCGCGGCGATGCCCGACGAGCCGCTCGACCCGATCCTCCTCCAGGTGACGATCCCGCTCCCGACGAAGATGATCTACGCCGCCTGGACGGAGGCGAAGCAGCTCGAGGGATGGATGTGCGACGCCGCGCGCGTCGAGCCGAAGATCGACGGCGCCTACGAGCTCACCTGGTCGGGGGTCGAGGGGTTCACGAGCCACGGGACGATCCGGTCGATGACCCCCGAGGTCGACCTCGAGTTCGGCTGGACGGCCCCCCCCGCGTTCGCGGCTCTGATGAACCCCCCCGCGCCGAGCACGCACGTCTACGTCCGCCTGCAGGAGTCCCCGGAGGGGATCGACGTGACGCTCGAGCACGTCGGCTGGGGGAGCGGCGGCGCCTGGGAAGAGGCCCGCTCGTGGCACTTCCATCTCTGGGACAGCCGGCTCGAGCGCCTGAAGAGCTACTTGATCCAGCAGGCGTACGGCTGATCCCGACGACGGCGATCAGCGCCCGCGCGGCGGCGCGGGGACGTACGCCGGGCACAACCCGGGCCCGCACAGTTCGCACGGGCCGAGCGGGAGCAGCCGGAAGTTCCCCGAGTCGCCGATCGGGGCGATCGACATGTGATGGGTCGGCAGGTGGCCGCACCGGCAGCGGTAGCGCTGCAGGAGGTGCGATGCGGAGGGGCCGTGGTCCCGGTCGGGCATGGGGCGCGACCGACGCACGGACCCTCCGAGGTTAAGGGCGTTGTCCCCGGGGGGAGGCCGCGCAAGCGGTATCTCCCGAGCGCCGCTCCCGACGCTCCCATGGAGATCGCCGGTTGCCCGATCCCGGAGGACCGGCTCTACGACCTCGAGCATTTCGTCTGGGCGCGCGCCGAGGCCGAACGGCCCGAGGTCTACACCCTCGGCCTCGTCGCTCCGTTCGCCGCCTTCATCGGTCCGGTCGCGTCGATCGCCTACCGCCCGCTCGCGCCGAGCCTCGCCGCGGGACGATCGCTCGGCCTGATCGAGACCGCGCGGTTCACCGGAGCGGTGCGGCTCCCGTTCGACGCCGCCGTCCTCGAGGTGAACGGGGAGCTCCCCGCCCATCCGCGCTGGCTCAACGACGACCCGTACGGGCGCGGCTGGGTCGCGCGCGTGCGGCCGACCGGCCCCCGGCCGCCGCCGGGCCTCGAGAGCGCGGAGCGGATCCGGGATCGCCTCGCCGCCTGGATCGAGCGGGGCCACGTGCGCTGCTGGCCCCAGACCCCGGATCGGAAGATGTTCGAGATCGGCGTCGAGTGCTCCGCGATCCTCGCGCAGCTCAACGACGAGCTCGCCCGGCAGCCGGCCGGGACCGCGCTCCTCCTCGTGACCGACGACCCGACCGCGCCGATCGAGATGGAGCGGTGGTCCGACCAGACCGGGCACGCGCTCCTCGCGAAGCGGCACGACGAGAACCTCTTCGAGTTCCTCGTCCGCAAGGAGGAGCGCCCGGTCCCGCGGATCCCTCGGCGCGGGTGAGGCGCCGCGCGCCTACGGCTTCTCGATCGGGGTCCGGATCAGGTTCCCCCACTCCGTCCAGGAGCCGTCGTAGTTGCGCACGTTCTCCCGGCCGAGCAGGTAGGTGAGCACGAACCACGTGTGGCTCGAACGCTCCCCGATCCGGCAGTAGGTGATCGTCGGGAGCCCCTTCGCGACCCCCTTCCCTCCGTAGATCGCCTCAAGCTCGTCGCGGGATTTGAACGTCCCATCGTCCCGCACGGCGCTGGCCCAGGGGATG
>JAJZMW010000120.1 GCA_021848165.1 Thermoplasmata archaeon | reverse complement strand
CCAGGGTCCCCCACCCCGAGCGGCCATATATGGCCCCGCTCCGGTCCTCTCCGGTCATGCCCGACGAGAGCGCTCCTGTCCCTCCCTCCTCTTCCCGGACCTCTTGGCCGGTCCACCGGAGCTTCTACGTACCGTACCACGATCTCGACGTGCTCGACCATCTCAACCACGCCGCCTACTTTCGCTACATGGAAACGCTCCGCTGCGACTACTACCTTCCTCTCCTCTCCTCCTCCGATCCTCGCGATCTCGACATCATCGTCCTGGAGGCGACCTGCCGCTACCTCGCCCCGGTCTCCTACTCCCAGACCCTGCTCGGCGAGGTCGCCCCTGCCCGTCCGCTCGGCCGGACCAGCTTCTCGCTCCTCTACCGGTTCCAGGACGAGACCGGCCGGATCACCGCGCGCGGCCGGACCGTCATCGTCTGCTACGATTACTCCCGCTCCGCGAAGAAGGAGATCCCTCCCGAGCGTCGGGTCCGCCTCGATCGGGACGCGGTCGACCCCGCGAGCGAAGGCTGGTAGACGCTCCGAGTTCGAGTGGAAATGAGGGGGTGCGGGGGTCGTCGGCCGGCGCGGGTGCTAGGCCGACAGGATTGCCACCCGGACGAAGGATACGGAACTCCCCAGCGCTCCTCGGCCCCGTCGCCCCACCAGCGTCGACGGGTCACGGTAAGGCTGCTCCCGTCAGGACCTAACCCGGTTCCCGTGATGGATAACCGCTAGGCCGCTCCTCCGAGCGGTCGTCGCGATGCCCGCGGCCCAGTGGAACAGAGCGTCTACGAAGCAACTTGGGACGTACCCCTCTTCCGAGCGTCGCTCCTGCCTGTCACCCCCGCTAAGGACGGTTTCGGTGTGTAAGGGGACGCCCAACCCCCCGGTCTAGCCTAGCGAGGGTACGCACGCGGGGGGGCCTACTTTAGGATGCCCCCGTCCCCGAACCCGCCGGCGACGCGCTGTCCCATGGGGTAAATATCGGCGCCCGCTCCCCGGCCCGTGGATCGCGAGGAACGCGTCGACCGGATCTGCCGCCACACGCGGGAGGTCCTCACGCGCGAGGAGATCGCCGCCCTCCTCGCGTCGACCGACCACCCCCGCGCCTACATCGGGTTCGAGCCGTCGGGGGCGCTGACGGTCGCGCACCTGATCACGGCCCGCAAGATGATCGATCTGGCGGAGGCGGGCTGCGAGCTCACCGTCTTCCTCGCCGACTGGCACGCGCTCATCAACGACAAGCTCGGCGGCGACCTCGAGCGGATCCGCCGCTCGGGCCGCTACATGCAGGCCGCCTTCACCGCGCTCGGCGTCGCGTCGGAGCGCGTGCGCTACCGGTGGGCGAGCGAGCTCGTCGCCCAGCCCGGCTACTGGGAGCGGGTGATCCGCGTGGCGAAGTCGACGACCCTCGCCCGGACGAAGCGGGCGATGTCGATCATGGGCCGGCAGGAGGAGGAGGGGAACCTCGACACCTCGAAACTGTTCTACCCGGCGATGCAGGGGGCCGACATCTTCGAGCTGCCGGTCGAGATCGCCTACGGCGGCATGGACCAACGGCGGGCGCACGTGCTCGCGCGGGAGGTCGCCCACCAGCGCGGCTGGCCGGTGCCGACGGCGATCCACACGCCGCTCCTCTCCTCGCTCAAGGGCGGGGGACGGATGGACCCGGCCGACGGCGGGCTCGAGCGGAAGATGTCGAAGTCGGACCCGACCAGCTCGATCCCGATCCCGTCGGACGACGCGACGATCGCCGCCCGGCTGCGGGCCGCCTACTGTCCGGCGAAGGAGATGGAGGGCAACCCGGTCGTCGAGATCGTGGAGTACATCCTCTTCCCCTGGGCCGGGCGGTTCACGATCGAGCGGGAGGCGAAGCACGGCGGCCCGATCGTCTTCGAGCGGTGGGAGGAGTTCCGCGCCGCCTGGTCGGAGGGCCGGCTCCATCCCCAGGACCTCAAGGCGGGGGTCGCGCAGGCGCTCGCGCCGCTCTTCGCCCCCGCGAATCGGTTCTTCGCCGACCATCCCGAAGCGGGCCCGGCGTCGTTCGCGGCGCCCCCGACCGCTCCGCCGTGAATCGGGAGCGAGGGAGCGCGCGACGATGAGGACGAAGGATCGTGAAGGCGAGGGCGGCTCCCCCCGAGAGGCGGGTGCGTCGCGGATGCCGGAGGCGATCGTCGCCATGGGCCGGACCCCGCCCTCCGTCCTTCGGCGATGGTCCTGCGGAGAGGGGGTCGGTGTCGTTCCCGAATAGGGCCCGGACCCGGGCCCGCTCGACGGTCTACGGCGCGGTCGCCTGGATCGTCGGGGTCGTCCAGTTCTTGATCGGGATGGCCGTCGCCCAGGCCGGCTACGGTCCCCCGACCTACAGCCTCACGGGGAACTACATCAGCGATCTCGGCGCCGCCTACTGCGGGTACTGGCACGGCGGGGGGGCGTTCACCGGGTTCTACGTCTGCTCCCCGTGGCACCTCGCCTTCAACCTCTCGATCGTCGCGCTGGGGATCCTCCTCGTCGTCGGGACGGTCCTCGTCTACCCCGCCTTCCGCCCGGGCGCGGCCCGCGTCGTCTGGTTCGGCCTGTTCGCGATCGCGGCCGCCGGAGCGATCGGGGTCGGGCTCTTCCCCGAGGACGTCAACACGTCGGCCCACGTCGTCTCCGCCCTCGCCGCCTTCGCGGGCTCGTCGCTCGCCCTGGTCGTCCTGGGGGCCGGCATCGCGCGGGACGCCCGCTGGCGGGGCTACCCGATCTACACCGTCGCGTCGGGGCTCCTCGGGCTCCTCGCCCTCGTCCTCTTCGGTCTCAAGATCTACGGCCCGCTGGGCGTCGGGGGAATGGAGCGCCTCATCGTCGCGCCGGTCCTCCTCTGGGCGGTCGTCGTCGGGGTCCGGGTCCTCCGCATGCCGGCGGGGGCCCGCGGCGGCGTCGGCGCCTGACCGGCCTCCCCCCGGCCCCCGAGGTCGCCGCGGGGGTCATCACCCTTAAGTAGCGCCCCCTCTACCGCGTGCCTACCCGTGAGCCGAGGGCCCCCGAGAGGGGGTACCGCTGACGCGAGGAAACCATGGCGCGACCGATCTACGTGCGATTTGAGACCCCCGCCGACGTCGCCGACAAGGCGCTCCAGCTCGTCCAGGTGGCGAGCGAGACCGGGAAGATCCGGGTCGGCACGAACGAAGTGACGAAGTCGACCGAGCGCGCGGAAGCGAAGCTCGTCGTGATGGCGGAGGACGTCGACCCGGTCGAGATCCTCCTGCACATCCCGATGCTCTGCGAGGAGAAGCGGATCCCGTACGTCTACGTCGGGAAGAAGCAGCAGCTCGGGCAGTCGGCCGGCCTGTCGAAGTCCGCCGCCAGCGTGGCGGTCGTCGAGGCGGGCGAGGCGAAGGGCCTCTTGGACGAGCTCGCCCAGTCGTTCGCCGCGCTGAAGAAGTAGAGAGGCGTCCGGCGCGCGAGAGGACGGAGGAGGTCGATCGTCGATGGCGGAGGAGAAAGGCTCCCCGGCGGAGGTCGTCGAGCTCATCGGCCGCACCGGCATGGCGGGGGAGGCGACGCAGGTCAAGGTCCGCGTCCTCGCCGGCCGCGATCGCGGCAAGATCATCACGCGCAACGTCGCCGGTCCGATCCGGCTCGGCGACGTGCTCATCCTGCGCGAGACGGCGCGCGAGGCGCGCAAGCTCTCGGTGCGCTAGACCGGGATCGCGCGGGGTCCGGACGGAGTCGATCGGGAGGACGCAACGATGGTCGTCAAGCGACAATGCTCGTTCTGCGCGGACGAGATCGAGCCGGGGACCGGCATGATGTTCGTCAAGCGCGACGGGAGCGTCTTTCACTTCTGCTCGTCCTCCTGTCGCAAGCAGCAGCTCCATCTCGGCCGCGTCGGGCACCGCCGCAAGTGGACCCGCGCGCACGCGATGAAGCGCGCCGCGGGCCAGGCGTCGAGCCGCGCCGCCTCGCGCCCGGCGGCTCCCGCCGCCCCCGGACCCAAGCCTCCCGCCGGGACCGCGCCGCCGGCCCCGCCCGAGAAGCCCCCCGCAAAGGAGAGCGAGCCGACGACGCCGAAGCCGGCGCCTCCCGCGGCCGCCTCGCCCGCCCCCGCTCCGGCCGAATCGCCTCCGGCGAAGACGCCCCGCCGACGCCCGGCGAAGGCGAAACCGCCCGCGGGCGAACCGAGCCCCCCCGCGTCCGAGTGACGCGCGCGCCGGGTCGACGCCGCCCGTTTCCGCTGCACGCGCATCGCTA
>JAJZMW010000105.1 GCA_021848165.1 Thermoplasmata archaeon | reverse complement strand
GGGCCCGGCCTGGAAGACGGTGGCGTTCCCCAGATCCACCTCGTTCGATGGGTGGGTGGTCCAAGTCGCATTGCCGAAGTTGGTGCACGAGAAGTTCGTCACGACCGAGTCGATCGACGGCCGCGACGCGAAGGTCGGGATCGTTGCGAGAGCGTGAGGCCCCTTCCCGAACGAGGCGACCGGCGGCAACGGCGTCGGGGCTCCGCCCCCGCGGCCGGCGGGGACCCTTGCCCGGACGGTACCGCGACCGGCCCACTCGAGGCGACGAACGGCGCAATGTCCCGAGCAAGACAACGCGCACCGCTCAGGGCCCTCGCACGTGGGTCCAACGGGCACCGCGCTGTTTCAAACCCTCGGACTCCGGCTCGCGCCGGTCCGTCCGGTGACGAGATCCCATCCCCCTCGGGCCGCCAGAACCCTCGGGGTCCACGGCCGCGCGGATCCCGCTATTGGTGGCCCTCGCGCCACTTGCGCGGCTTCGCGATCGCCTGGCGCCGGCCCTTGCGGCGACGCTCCGGTTCGCTTCCCGTTCGGTAGATGCGACGCGCTGTCTCGTTCGTCGTTTCGGCGTGGGGTTCGTCCCCGATGGCCCGCGGAGCCGGCTCGGGCTCCGCGGCCAAGCGCCCCGCGGTCCGCACACGCTTGGCCTCTTCCCGACCTTTGGCTCGCTTCTCCGCGCGCCCCATGCCCGGTCGTACGCCACGGCCCTCTAAAGAGTCCTCCGCCGAGAACACGGCGCGACATCGGGAAGCCAGGTCGCTCGGGAATCGATGACTCGCTCGGCTCGCCGAGCCGGGCCCGGGAGGTCTACGGGGGGCTCTGGACGGGGTGGGTTCCCGTGCGGGTCTCGCTGGCGCGAATCTGGCCCAACTCGTCAAAGAGGTCCCGAAGGTGCCCGTTGCAAAGGAAGTACGGTTTGCCCGACGGAGACGGGGGGAACGATCGCTCTTCGGCCCCCGCGTCGGAGCAGAGTCCGATGGGGGACCTCGCCCCCCGTTCGTGAGGCTGGACCAGTTCCGCATAGGCGCGCTCGAACTCGCACGCGTGGGGGTTCCTCCTCCCCCCGGGAAGGCGGTCGTCGATCAGCTCTTGGTCTCCCGGTGCGGCTCCCATATCCCTCGCCGCCCGCGGAGCCCCCGCACGACCCGAGGCCCCTCCACGCCAAGAGGCTTGGGGTGGCCGGACTCGGTCGGCTCGAAGGGCGCGGAAGGGGCCGAGGGAGAATCGGCCGCGGCGGTTCGCCTCGAGACTCTCCGAGAGAGCGAGGGTGGGCCCACTCTTTGGGTCAACCGATGGTTTCGGGAGAGGTGCGGCTCATCCCTCCCGAAAGGAGTACTCGCGGCCGGGAACCTTCCCGCGTCGAGCGCCGGGCCGAACCGACGCGCTGGCCCTCGCTCGTCCACGGGTATCGCGAGGCGAAGTCTCGGGCCGGGCGCCGGGGATCTCGGGGCACCTCCCCCGTTCGCTCCCGCGAACCCCCGAGGTCCGGATTCCTCGGGGCCCGGAACCCCTGCGGAGGTTCCCCGATCGGTTCCCTCGGGATCCCCTCCTGAGGCACCCCCAGGAGAGGGAAGCCTCCCGCTGCCGGGCCCGGCGCCCGAGTACTCCCGGGTCCCCCAGAGGGAAAGTCTATCGTGGGGTGTCGCGTAGCGGGAAACCATGGCTCCTCGGAGCCTCCGCCGAAACTGGCGATCGGTCGTCGTTCTCGTCGCTCTGATCGCCGCGGTGTCGGGATTGTGGTGGGGCCCCTTCTCCTCTCCCGTGCACCCGTCGGTCGCCCGGACCCCTGCGGCGGGTCCGGGGACCGGAAGGCCCTCGGCCTGGGTGCGGGCGGAGGAAGCGCCCCCGCTATCGACGAACCTCGCGTCGGCTCTTGATGTGAGTCGGCCCGCCCGGCCGCCACCGGTGCAGAGTTCGCCGCGCCACGAACGGGCAGGGTCCCGACGCGGCGGCGTACGACAGCGGGAGGGCGGAGGTGTTTGTGGCCGATTTCGGTTCGAACGATGTGACCGTGATCTCGGACGCGACGAACGCCGTGGTGACCACCATCCCGGTCGGAAGCAACCCGAGGGGTGTCGCGTACGACCGTGGAACGGGAGAGATCTTCGTTGCGAACGATGGCTCGGACAACGTCAGCGTGATCTCCGACACGACGAACCGGGTCGTGGCGACGATTCCGGTGGGACTGGAGCCTCACGACATCGCGTACGACAGTGGGAGGGGGGAGGTCTTCGTCGCGAACTTCGCGTCGGACAACGTGAGCGTGATCTCGGATGCGCGGACCGCCGTGGTGGCGACGATCCCGGTGGGAAGTTACCCGGATGCCGTGGCGTACGACGCGGGGAAGGGAGAGCTCTTCGCCGTGAATTTTGGTTCGCAGAACGTGAGCGTGATCTCGGACGCGACCGACACGGTCGTGGCTTCGGTCCCGGTAGGGGCTGGACCTCAACGGGTCGCGTATGACCCAAGGCGAGGAGAGGTCTTCGTCACGAACGCCGGCTCGTCCAATGTGACGGTGATCTCGGACGCGACGAACACCGCGGTCGCCTCGATTTATGCGGGGTCTCCCGTCAGCGTAGCGATCGATGCCACGACCGAGGAGGTCTTCGTAACGAACTCTCTCGCCGAGAATGTGACGGTCATCTCGGACGCCACGAACGCGGTCGTGGCGACGATCGCGGTGGGGAGCGATCCGATCTACGCCACGTACGACGCGGGGAAGGGAGAGGTCTTCGTCCCCAACTACCTGTCGGACACGGTGAGCGTCATCTCGGACGCCACCGACACGGTCGTGGCGACGATCGCGCTAGGGGCCGTCGCCGGAGGTTTCTCCGTGACGTTCACCGAACGAGGCCTTCCCGGCGGATCCAATTGGTCGGCGACCCTCAACGGGCGCTCCCGAAGCTCGACGACAAGCTCGATCGCGTTCGAGGTGGCGAACGGGACCAGTTCGTTCTCGATCGGCGCGGTGAGCGGCTATTCGCCGTCCCCGTCGTTCGGCACCCTGCTCGTCCGCGGTTCTCCCCTCGATCGATCCGTCGTGTACACGCCGAATTCGACCACGAGGTTCCCGGTCACGGCGTCCGAAACGGGCCTTCCCGCGGGGACGACCTGGAACGTCACGCTCTACGGTGCGAGCGGGACCTATCGCGCGAACGGTACCGGCCCCACGATCACCGTCTTGGCGCCCAACGGGACGTACCTCGACATCGTCGCGGTGAACACCTCATCGATCGTCGACTCCCCCTCCCCGACCGGGTCGCTCGCGTTCAGCGAACTGGTCGGCAACGTGAGCGTCGTCGGCGCCCCGATCTCGATCCCCGTGCGCTACGCGTCGGTCACCTTCGCGGAGACCGGCCTACCCCTGGGGACGATCTGGGCCGTGATCGGGGGGACCAACCTCACGCGCGTTGTCATCCCGGGAACGGGGTTCTACGGCATCGCCAACACGGCGCGGATCTCCTGGTTCGTCCCGTTCGGCGAGTATGGTTTCGCGATCTGCCAGAACTTCACCGCGGTGAACGCGGGCTGTTCGCCGATCCCGGGATACTCTCCGACCCCCCCGAGCGGGGTCTTCACGGCCAACGGAACGCCCCGAACGGAGTCGATCTCGTTCGTGGGGAACGGGGGCGGGGGGAGCGGAGGGCTGCCCCCCCTGCTCGGGCTGCCGGGCATCGAGGGGTACATTGTCGTCGGCGCCACCGTGACGGTGGCGCTCCTCGTCGGGTTGATGGCCGCCCTCCACACCTACGCCGCGACGGGCGGCGCGGCCGTTGCGGGCGGGGCGGGCGGGCGACGTCTCCTCCGGCGGAGGCGAAAACTTCCCCCGGCCGCCGCGAGCGGACCCGTTGCCTCGGCTCCCCCGCCGGCCCCCCCACCTTCGGCACCCGGCCCGCCGGTCCCCTCCCCCTCCGTTACTTACCCCCCGGCTCCCGTCCCTCGGGCGGGATCGGGGGCGGCCTGTCCTGGTTGCGGCCGCTCGTACAAGGGATCGGAACGGTTCTGCACGGCGTGCGGTCGGGCCCGGTAACGGCGGAGCCGTGGCCGCCGGTCGGTGAACCTTGCCGATCGGCGTTTCCTTCACGGACCTCCTCCTCCTGCCGCCCTGATTGGCCCCACGATCTGGTGGGCGTTCGACCTGCGCAAGGGGGCTCGGGTCCGGCGCTCGACCCTCGCGTTGCACCTGGTCGTCTACGGGCTCGCGGCGTTCTACGTTTGGGCGGTCTCGCTCGGGGAGAT
>JAJZMW010000065.1 GCA_021848165.1 Thermoplasmata archaeon | reverse complement strand
GGCGAGAAAGCCGAGTTCGGGGACGCTCAGATCGACGCGTGGATCACGATCCAGCGGGCGCACGCGATCGCCAACGGGGTCTATGTGGTCGTCGCGAATCGCGTGGGCCTGGAGCACGGGGACGTCCGCGGCGACCGCGTCGAGGGTCCGGGCATTGAGTTCTGGGGCAACTCGTTCGTCTGCGACCCGTTCGGCCGCCTCGTCGCCCGCGCCGGCGATCGCGACGAAGAGATCCTGGTGGCCGAGGTCCGCCCGAGCGAGGTGGAAGCGACGCGACGGCACTGGCCGTTCCTCCGCGATCGACGGGTCGACGCCTACGACGCGATCACGCAGCGCTTCCTGCACGAGGGCGCCGGCGGTCGGTGACGGAACGATGACCGCGTCGGGTTCGCCCCGCGCTCGAGGGTACGCGATGCCCGCCGAGTGGGAACCGCACGAAGCGACCTGGATCGCCTGGCCGCACGAGCGAAGCGACTGGCCCGGGAGGTTCGACGGCGTCCGGTGGACCTACACCGAGATCGTGCGTCGCCTCGGCGAGAGCGAGCGCGTCGAGATCCTCGTCCAGGATTCGGCCCACGAGCGCTCGGCGCGTCGGACCCTTCGAGCGGGGAACGTCGATCTCACGGCGGTACGCTTTTGGTCCATCCCGACCGATCGAAGTTGGCTCCGAGACTCGGGGCCGACCTTCGTCCGTCGCACGCGTGCCCCCTTCGATCTACTGGGACTCCAGTGGAAGTTCAATGCGTGGGCGAAGTACGACAATTGGCGCGCCGATCGCCAGGTTTCGCCCGCGATCTGTCGAGCGGCCCGCACTCCTTCCGAGCGAGCGCGGATCGGCTCCCGCTGGCTCGTCCTGGAAGGCGGCGCGTTCGATGTGGATGGCCACGGACTGCTCGTCGCGACGGAGGAGTGCCTGCTCGACCGGACGCAGGGCCGCAATCCGGGCCTCGACCGACGAGCGGTCGAACGAGCGCTTCGCGCGAACCTCGGGGTGGAGGACGTGCTCTGGCTCCCGAAGGGGATCGCGGGCGACGACACCCACGGCCACGTGGACGACATTGCTCGATTCGTCGCCCCGGGACGCCTCGTGGTGGTCCGGCCGGCCGATCGAGCCGACATCGACCGCTCGGCCAGCGACGCCGCGTTCGACGCACTCGCGGACGTCCGCCCCCATGCCGGCCGCCGCCTGCGCCTGGACCCGCTCCCGGCTCCCGAACCCGTTCTGGTGCGAGGACAACGGCTCCCCGCGAGCTACGCGAACTTCTACATCGCCAACCGCACCGTCCTGGTCCCGACGTTCGACGATCCGGCCGACTCCGCAGCGATCGCGATCCTCGCGGGGGCGTTCCCCGGTCGACGGGTCGTCGGGATTCGATCCCGCGACCTCGTCTGGGGCCTCGGGACGTTGCACTGCCTCACGCAACAGCAGCCGATCGCGCACGCCCCCTAATCGACGTCGATCTTCGACTCCCGCGCGAGGAACTGGTGAAAGTACGCCTCGACCTCCGCGGCGGGGATGTGGTCGGTCCCGAGCTCGGACTGGTCGATCTCCAGCATCCGATCGTTGAGCCACTCGAGGCGGAAGAAGGCGAGCGGATCGTGCGTGGCGTCCCGGAACTGTCCGAAGCGGTCGCGGGGATGGCGCATCGCCCAGTAGTAGCTCGTGACCCATCCGCCGAACGCCTCCCACACCATGTACGGATCGAGGATCCCCCGTTGGCTCTGCGCCCCGACGAGCTCGAAGAACGTCAGGACCTCGATGCTGGCGAGATCGGTGATCCGGTCCTGCGACCACTCCTCCGCGAGCTGGCGGCGCGCCCGACGCATGCGGGGAGAGTCGAACCGCTCCCGGAGGCCGATCACCGCGTTGGCGGAGTTCAGACGCGCGTTCTGCCGGGTCTGCCAGTAGAGCAGGACGATCGTCCCGATCGCGAGGCCCCAGGTCGCAATGGCGGTCCAAAGCGTGAGGCTGGCGAGGTCGACCATCCTACGCCGCGCGAGCCTCACCGCCCGCTTGAAGGCATCGACCCGCCCCTCCCGCGCTGGGTCGCTATTTATCGGGCGGACGGGTAGGGCGCCCTCGATCCGTGGGGAGGGCGATGCCGAGCCGGAGCCCGACGACCTCCTTCTCCCCGGGCGATGTCGCGCTCGTGGCGATCGTGAGCGTCGCCTGGGGAGCCGCGTACATCTTCATCCGCCAGGGGATTCTGCTGGGGGCCAGTCCGCTCCTGTTCGCGGCGGCCAGGTACGGGCTCACGGCCGGCGTCTTCTTCGTAACCGCGCTCGCCGTCCGCGCGCGGCTCCCCCCGCGTCGAGCCGGGCTCCTCTCGATCGCCATCGGGGGACCGCTCATGTTTGCGCTCTACGGCGGACTCCTCTACTGGGGCGAACAGTTCACCACGGGAGGGTACGCCGCGGTGCTCGCGTCGACGTTCCCCCTGCTCACCGTCGCGCTGGGGTACTCCCTCTTGCCCCAGGAGAAATTGACCGTCGGGGGGTTGGCCGGGATCCTCCTTGGTTTCGGCGGCGTGGCCGTCCTCGTCCTCCCGGAAGCCCTATCACAGTCCGTCGGAACGTGGCAAGGGATCGCCTTCGTCCTCGGGGCCATGGGCAGCGGTGCTCTCGGGACGGTCCTCCTGCGCAAATACGGCGGAGGGAAGCAGGGCCTCTGGCAGATCGGGGGCCAGTTCGCCTTCGGGGCCGGCCTTCTCGGGGGGGCGGTCCTCGCGCTGCCGATTCCGGAGGTCCTCCCCGGGACGGCATCGGTGTGGACATCCCTGGGGCTGTTGGTCGGAGTCTCGTCGGTCCTTGGATACTTCGCGTACTTCACGCTCCACCATCGCGCGGGACCGGTGCGGGCGAACGTCGTCGCCTACCTCGTCCCCGTCGTCGGCGTTGTGCTCGGCACCGGCCTCTATGGCGAACCGTTCACGCTGTGGGAGCCACTTGGCTTGGGGATCGTCCTGGTCGGCGTCTCCCTGGTAATCTGGGCCCCCGGCCGCCCGGGGCAAGCACCACCGCCCACGCCATCGTCCGATCCGTAAGCCCTTACAACGCATCCCAGCGATCCGGCCATCGTTCTGGGAGAGCCGGTATCGAGGTCGCTCGGCTCTCGGATACCCCGCGTCCTTGGGAGAGCCGGCCGTTCCATGCATCGCGAGCGGCCCGACCACTGGTTCTGTCGACTTCGCAACGCCCACGGTCGACCCACCGCCATCAACCCGAGGGGATCTCCCGGACCCAGACTTGGCCCGACGGGTCCCGGGTTGGCGTCTTGCGAGAGCCCGGGGCGGTGCCGCCCGCTCCGCACCGGGCACAACCGACCCCGGTCAATCGAGTCGGGACAGTACGGTCCGCGCTCGCAGCGTGATCATTCGACTCGGGCGTCCCGTCGCCTCGAACGCGAGGGGAGTCGGGCGCTTCCCTGGATGGGCGTCGAGCCAACGCGCGCCCTCAGAATCCGGGTCGAGCTGGTGCGCATCCAAGTTCCAGCGTCCGTCCTTCCGTCGCTGGGAGAGAAGCCAATCCCGTGCCCAGGCCAACCGACGGTCCTTCCCGTAGCCGAGCGCCGTGAGGCATTCGAGTCCCACGAGCAGATCGTAGTAGTAGTGAGTGGGCCAGTGAAGTCGGTACCACGGCTCGTAGCGCTCCCCTTGCTGATGGAGCTCCCGTTCGAGGTAGAACTCCGCCGTCCGTTCGACAGCGGCTCGCATCTCGGAGGTCCATCGTTCGCGGGGATATGCGACGAAGGCCGCGAGGCCCTCCCACGCATCGAGGGTGCGGCTGGTGGCGGGGCCGTCGGTCGAGAATCGACAGCTCCAGCCGCCGTTCGGATGCGCGGTGCGTGCAAGCCACTGCATCGTGATCGCAATCCGAGGGTCGTCCGCGTACCCCATGAGGATCAGCGCACGCGCCATGAGGGCGGTGAAACAGTGGTGGCCCTTCCCCTGCCCTAGTCCCCCAACGCCCCCACCGACCAAGGGGGACTTCGCCATCCAATACTCCGCCGATTCGCGCACTTCCGCGATCGTGCGCGTAGCACCAAGGTCCGCGAGGGCCAGCATGTTCCAGTGGGTGCCGAGGAAGCGCGGCTCCATGCGGCCTCTGTCGCGGACCCACCATCCCGAAGGGTCCCGACGGGATAGGATCTCGCGAACCCACGGATCGTCGGCCACTCGGACCGACGCCGCGCGTACGGCCGGATCGTTGGCCGGCCTCCGCAAAGTCTCCGTCAGCGCGCGATGGCGTATCGCAGGGTGCCGATCATCGAGCAGCCAGCGGAGGGGTG
>JAJZMW010000038.1 GCA_021848165.1 Thermoplasmata archaeon | reverse complement strand
GAGGAAGGCGACGCCGCTCGAGCCCGCGGTGGTGTGCGGGCTCCCGTCCGGGATCAGGGCGACGTCGGCGCGAAGGATCCGTTCGGGGTCGTCGGGCGAAAGCGCCGCGTCGTGGACCCGGATCGCGTCCAGCCCCCCGTCGCCGCCGGTCTCCTCATCGCAACAGACGAGCAGCCGGACGTTGACGGCGAGCTCGGGGTCGCGGGCGAGCCCCCGCATCGCCATGAGGCCGCCCACGACCCCGCTCCCGAGGTCGTCGTTCGCCCCGCGGCCGTAGAGCCGGCCGTCGGGTCGGGCCGTCAGCGTGAACGGGGGGCTCTTCCAGCGCGGGCGCTGCTCCTCCGGGACCGGCACCACGTCGTAATGGGCCATGACGAGGACCGTCTTCGGGGCCCCGACGTCGAGGTCGATGATCCCGTTCGGCCGCGGCCCCCCGGGCAGCGCGTGCGGGAACCTCGGGTCCGCCGTCGGGTCGTAGATCCGCGTCGCCAGGTCGTCTTCGCGCGCCGCCCGGACGATCCGGTCCATCGCGCGCCCGTAGTTCGGCTTCTCGAAGCGCTGGTGCGCGGGGTCCTCAAGGTTCGTCGGGGCGATCGAGACGAGCGAGCTCAGGAGCTCGATCGCCTCGGGGCTTCCCATCGTTCGCCGTGCGGTCTCCAGGATCGAGCTCGGACCTTCCGTCATGCGGACCTCACCGTCCCCGGCGCTCGAGGGGGCTCCTACGCGAGCACGAGGAGCGCGACCAGAGAACCGAGGAGGAGCAGGAGGAACGTCATCAGAAGAGAGTTCCCTAGCATCGAGACGGTGTCGCTGATCGCGGTGAGCAGCCGCCCGGTGAACCCCGGCGCGAGCACGAGCACATCCGGAACCTCCCGTCGCCCGCTCGCCACGCTCGCCGGCCGGGCGCGCGCCAGCGCGGCCCGCACGACCGTCTCGGCGTCCTGGGCGAGCGCTCCGACGGGGTACCGGCCCCCGACCGGGTTGGTCGAACCGTCGGACTCGTGGACGACGTGATTGTCGGTCGTCATCACCTCCGCCGCGTCGACGTGGCGGAGCAGCCGCTCCAGGATCGGGGCGCGCATCCCGTGGACGAGGTTGTTGCCGTCGATCAGCACGTAGGCGCTCGTCGCACCGGCGGCCCGGATCACCAGCGCGCGGACCCCCTCGGGAGCGATCCCGTCCCGTCCGATGTCGTAGCCCAAAAGCACGCTCGTGCCGACCTCGATCGGCCCGTCCCGGGCGGCGGCGAGCGCGGCCCGGACCGCGGCCCGCGCGTCCCGGGCGAGCCGGTCCGCCGCCGGGGTCCCGTAGGTGATGTCCCCTTGATCCTCGATGTAGGAGTTGTGCGCGTCGACGAGCGCGATGCGGATCCCGAGCTCTTGCTCGGCTTCGCGGACGAGCCGATCCGCGACCGCGTAGGAGATGTCGTCCGTCGGGTCCGGAGCCTGGCTCACGACCACCAGCGCGACATCGCCGACGATCTGGGCCCGCGCGAGGCTGCCGTCGTAGGGACGGACGAGCGGGCTCGCTCGGTTCGGCCCGGGGGCCGTTGCCAGTTCCTCGAGGAGCTCTCGGGTCGTGGCGGCGACCTTGCCGGTCTCCGCCTCCGACGGGAGATCGAGGTCGTGGTCGCACGGCGTGTGTGGCACGAAGACCGTGCCGGCGTCGTCCCCGAGCGCGACGCGGAGCTTGCGCGGGAGATCGCTCGCCCCGATCGCCCCAAACGGACCCGGGTGCACCGTCGGGAGAGCGATCGTCGCCGCGGCGCGCTCGCCATCGCCGAACCGGAGCACCGTGATCCGCAGGTTGGCGGGATGGGCCCCCTTCAGGAAGAACCCCTCGATCATGCCGGTCGCGCCGGGGTCGCGTCGGTTGACGTGATCGATGAGCGGGCGCATCATGGAGAGGCCGGAGCTCTGGAACCCTCGGCGGAGCGGCCGATCGATCACGCGCAGGAGCAGCAGGGCGCACAGGAACCCCAGCGCGAGGAAGACGACGGCCGCGATCCCCAGGACCACGGTCGGCGGGATCCAGAGGAACGTGAGCAGGACCGCGGCGACCGGCTGCAGCAGCGCGGGGACGAGCGAACGGCCGTGGCGGGCGGTGGAGACCCCGTAGAGGCTCATGTGGCGGAACCAGAGCGCGGGCCCCTGCGCGAACAGGACGATCGCGACGACGCCCATCGAGAACGACGGGACCAGCGCGAGGCCGAGGCGGCCCACCGCGACGAGCGGAAGCTCGAGGAGCAGGACCATCACGACGAGGAAGAGGCTCCGTTGGATCTCGAGGCGGCCCCCGAGCGCGCGGGCGACGGTCGGGGTGGCGGCGGCGGCGATCAGCGCCGGCGCGAGGAAGGAGAGGAGGAACCCCTCGCCGGTCGCGGTCCACGCGGGAGCCCAGGCCAGGAGCGCGGCCGCCGCGGAGGCCGCCGCGATCATCGCGAGCGCCCCGGGAGGAGGCGGGGCCCGGAAGAGGAACCGCCCGGCCCGGGTGGCCGATCGGTCCGCCCCCGCCGGCCGAGCGTCAACCTCGGCGGGCACGGTTCACCTCGTCGAGGATCGCGCGGAGGGAGGGGCCGGCCCCCTCGGCTTCGGCGATCGTCCCCGTGACGAGCACCTGGGCGCCGGCCCCGAGGAGGGCGGCCGCCTCCGGGCCGGATCGGATCCCTCCTCCGACGATGAGCGGGGTGCGGAGGACCGAACGGACGGCGCGGACCATCTCGACCGGGACCGGCAACGGAGCCCCGGAGCCGGCTTCGAGGTAGACCCAGCGCATGCCGAGGAGCTCCGCGGCGAGGGCGTACCCCTGCGCCGCGAGCGGGTCGTCGCGCGCGACGGCGTCGACCTGCCCGACCTCTCCGACGCGCATCCCCGGAGCGATCACGAGGTAGCCCAACGGGATCGCCTCAAGCCCGAGACGCGCGACGAGCAACGAGGCGCGGGCGTGCGTGCGGATGACGAGATCGAGATTGCGGGAATTGAGGAGGCTCATGAAGAGGATCGCGTCCGCCTCGGCCGAGATCGACGTCGCGCCTTCGGGGAAGATGATCGTGGGAACGTCCACGGCCGCCCGGACGGCGCGCGCGCTCGCGTCCATCCGCTCGCGGGAGATCCCGGTCGACCCCCCGAGGAGGATCCCGTGGCTGCCCATCTCGACCGCGCCACGGGCCAGTCGCGCGCTCGTCGCGGGGTCCGACTTCTCCGGATCGAGGAGCGTCAAATGGATCGGCCCCCGTTCGAGCGCGTCGGCGAGCCGTCGTTCGACCGGACCGATCGGACGGGGGAACTCCATGGAGCGACTCACCGGAACGCCACCGCGAGGAAGGCGAACAGGGCGATCCCCATCGCTCCCTTGCTCACCGACTGCTCCCAATGGAGGCGGCGCGGGAGGTAGGCGACCGAGAGGACGAAGACGCCATCGGCGATGAGGACGAGGGCGAGGTACATAATCCCGGCGAGGCTCGTGACGCCGACCGTGCCGAGGAGCGGCACGGCGCTCGCCGCGAGGGCGATCCCGATGGCCCCCCGCGCGACCGCGCTGGCCACGGCCACGCCGTGGACCCGCGGGAGAGTGCGCCGGTCGAGGTCCGCGTCCTGGTCCTCCATGTCCTTCGTCATCTCGCGGGAGAGGGTGGCCAGGAACGCCATCGCCGCGAACGGAACGACCGGCAGGATCTGCCCGACGGCCGCCCCTCCGTAGAGGAAGACGAGGCCGGTCAAGAGGGCGACCAACGCGTTGCCCCCCAGGCCCGCGGCCTTGGCACGAAACTCGTAACCGATCAGCGACGCCACGGCGATCAGGTAGATCGCGGCGACGAGCGGCTGCTCGATCGCCACCGGGATCATGAGCGCCCCGCCGGCCACGAAGAGCCCGACGCAGAGCGTGCGGGCCCCCGCCCGGGAGATCTCGCCGCGCACCAGGGGGCGCTCGGGGTGCGCCGTCCGGTCGACCGCGACGTCCCCGAGATCGTTGAGGACGTTGCCCGCGGCCGTGACCGCGGCGGTCGACAGGGAGGCGAGCACGATCGGGAGCCAGACGCCGGCCACCGCGGGGATCCCGAGGCCGGCCGCCGCCAGCGCCCCGACCACGGTTCCGGCGAAGGAGACCGCGACGTTCCCGATCCGCACCAGGCGCAGGATCGCCGGCACGGTCCCCCGGGGCCGGTGGCGCCGCTTAATGGTTTGGGAGGGACGGCAAATACCCTCGCGCCTCGTCGGAACGCACGATGCCCGCCCGCCCGCTCCCCTCTCCCCGCACGAGCGAGTTTCGGCTCGCGAACGGGCTGCGGGTCCTCCTCGCCCC
>JAJZMW010000022.1 GCA_021848165.1 Thermoplasmata archaeon | reverse complement strand
ATCCTCGTCGTCATCGCGCTGTTGATCGGATTCGTGCTCCTCTCGCATTTCGTGGCGACCACGCAGTGGGGGACCGGGACCAGTCCCTCGCCCGGCTCGGGGAACCAGAACCAGAGCCTTCCGTTCAACGACTCTCAGAATTCCACCGGCAACTTCACGGCGGCGACGCCGAACGTCAACGTCCCCGCGTGGGCGTTCTACGCGCTCATCGCCGTCGTCGCGGCGATCGTCGGCCTCGTCGCGATGCGAATGGCGGTGCGCACGCGCGATCCCGACGCCCCCGACACCGATCGGGACGCGGTGCGGGCGGCGCTGCGGACGGCGTTCGATGCGCTCGACAGCGACACCGCCGACCCGCGCGAGGTCCTGATCGCGCTCTACGCGCAGCTGTTGGTCCGGCTCGCCCCGGTCGCGCAGGACCTGGACACCTCGACGGCGGAGGAGATCCGGCGCGATCACCTGGTCCGCCTCGGGGTGCGGGCCCGGAGCGCCGCGGAGATCACCCGGCTCTTCGAGCTCGCTCGCTACTCCTCCCACCCGATCGGGAGCGACGACGCCCAGCGGGCCCGCGCGGCGTTCCGGGAGGCGCTGGAGGACCTCGACCGCGCGGGGAAGCGGCCGTGATCTCGCCGCTGACGACCGTCCTCATCGTCCTGGCGGCGGCCGCCGCCGGGATCGCGCTCGTGGTCTCGGGGAACCTCGCCCTTCAGGAGAGCGCCGCGACGCTCGCGGTGACGTTCGGACTCCTCGCGGGGGTGGCGCACTACATCAAGAGCGCCCCGGCGCGAGCTCCCGGGCACGCGGTCGTCGAGATCGAGCCGACCTACGCCCCGCTCGGGACCGAGGAGATCGAGCGGGCGCGCCGCGGGGGGCCGTTCGACCGCGAGGCGGTCGTGCTCGCGCTCGACTCGATCGAGCGCAGCGGGCCCCGCCCCGAGCTCCCCTCCACCCCGATCGATGAGATGCGGCGGGTCACCCACCTGCCGGCCAAGGAGTTCCGCGCCTACCTCGCCGGCCGGCTCGAGACGCTGGAGAACGAGCTGTGAGCGATCCGCCCGAGAGCGGGCTACGACCGACCGGCCGAACCTGGGTCTGCTACGGTCTCGGGGGGGCCCTGCTCGTGGTGGGGGTGGCGGCGCACGACCCGCTCCCGCTCTTTGCCGCGCTGCCGCTCCTCCTCGCCCCGATCTCGGTGCTCCTGATCGATCCCGGCCGCGTCGCGCCGCTCGCCCTCTCCTGGCAAGAGGCCGGCAGCGAAGGGACGATCACGCTCGACGGGACGATCGACCTCCCGGCGAGCATCGATCCCCGGGACATCGAGACGACGGTGAACCGACCGGCGGGCCTGAGCGACCGATCGCCCCCCCGGGTCGCGCGCGAGCCCCACCGGATCCGCTTCCACGCGGAGTGGTCGGCCCGCGAGCCGGTCCTCACGCGGATCCCGGCCCCCACGGTCCGCTGGCGGGACGTGATGCGCTTGATGCAGCGGCCGCTCGCGGTCGACACCGAAAGCCTCCCGCTCGAGCGGTTCCCGCCCGAGGTGACGCGGCTCGGCGACGTGCGGCTCCAGCGGACGATCGTGCTGCCCGGCGACAACCGCTCCCGCGCGATCGGGGAGAGCGGGGAGTTCTTCGGCCTCCGCGCGGCGGTCCCGGGGGACTCCCCGCGCCGGATCAACTGGCGGGCGTGGGCGCGCACCGGCCGGCGCTACGTCAACGAGTTCAACCTGGAGCGGACCGGGGACGTCCTGTTGTTCGTCGACGCGCGGCCGACGAGCCTCGGCCCCGAGGTCGATCACCGGCTCCTGGGGATCTCCCGGGCGGCGGCGATCGGGATCGCCTCGGCGTTCCTCCACGAGAAGGCGCGCGTCGGGCTCGCCGTCTTCGGCGAGTTCGTCCAGATCCTCCCCCTTGCCTCGGGCCGCGCGCAGCGCTACCGCATCCGCGAGACGCTGCTCGGCCTCGACACCTCCCCCGTGTCGGGACCGGTCGAGCGGGGGGCGGTCGCGCTCCGCCGGCGCTTTCCCGCCGGACTGACCACGATCGTCTTCAGCCCGCTCGCCGACGACTCGAGCCGCACGCTCCTCGTGCACCTGCGTCGGCGCGGCTACCCCCCGATCGTCCTGAGCCCGTCGCCGGTCGGGATGATGGAGCCCGGCGCCTCCCTCCCGCCGATGGACCGCGAGCTCATCCTGCGGGCGGCCCGCCTCGTCCGCCGCCAGCAGGTCGCCCGCGCGTGGCGGGACGCCCCGGTGGTCGACTGGTCGGACTACTGGTCGTTGTCGGGGTTCACCCATTTCCTCGAGCAGGGTCTTGGGGTCCGGAGGCGCTCATGAACGTCGCCGGGTCGACCCGCGCGTTCGCGGATCGCCTCGGATGGCGCACGTTCGCGATCCTCGCCGCGATCCTCCTCGCCGTCGGCGCCCAGGACGTCGTCACGGGCTCCCTGGTCGGCCTCCTCATCGCCGCGGTCGCCCTCGGGATCGCCGGCGGGCTCCGGGCCGCCGCCGGCCGGACGGGGGGCCTCCTCGCGCTCGTGCCGCTCGCCCTAGCGCTCGCCTACCTCGCGCTCGCCGCCTCGGTCTCCCTGGTCGCGGAGCTTCTCGTGGGCCTCAGCTCGCTCCTCATGCTCAGCTGGCTCGCCGACGGGGCCGACGCGACGCCGGGGTCGCTGCGGCGGGCGGCCGATCTGATCGTGCTCCCGAGCCTCGGCCTCGTGATCGCGATCGGCGGCGCGTACCTCCTCCCCTCCGGCCCGCTCGACCTCGGGATCGCGAGCATCCTGCTGATCCTGGCGGTCCTGATCGTCGTCGTCTCTCTCGCCCGCTGGGTCTACGGCGAGCCGACCCGGCCGGCAAGCCTATAGGCCCGCGGGGAGCTGTCGCGCGCGACGACGCCCACGGGCGCTCGTCCGGGTCCCGTCGAAGGGTCCCTCTCGACCCCACGCGGACGGGTCGTCCGCCGGGAATGACGTGAGGACAACCCCGGGGTCCGATAGTCCCCGGCCGGGGTCAGACCGCGGAGAGGGCGTGCGCCCAGCCGTGAGGCGGGCTCGTTACGGCCGGGGGATACCGGGGCCCTCGATGCGGTACATATACCTGGGACCGTTCGGCTCGGTAGGTGCGCGGACCCGATGGACGGTGCGGCGGCCCGGGAACGGATCGAACGGGTGCGCGACGCCGTCCACCGGGCGGTCGTGGGCCGGGAGACCGCGATCGATCGGATCGTCATCGGTCTCGTCGCCGACGGGCACCTGCTCCTCGAGGACCTGCCCGGTCTCGGCAAGACGCTGCTCGCGAAGTCGTTCGCGAAGGCGCTCGGCCTCTCGTTCCAACGGATCCAGTTCACCTCGGACCTCCTTCCGCACGACATCCTCGGCATGGAGGTCCTCGACGTCGCCCACGGGACCTTCTCCTTCCGTCCGGGGCCGCTCTTCGCGAACATCCTCCTCGCCGACGAGATCAACCGGGCCCCCCCGAAGGTCCAGTCGGCCCTGCTCGAGGCGATGCAGGAGTATCAGGTGACGAGCGAGCGGACGACCCATCCGCTCGAGCGGCCGTTCCTCGTGCTCGCGACCCAGAACCCGCTCGAGCTCGAGGGGACGTACCCGCTCCCCGAAGCGCAGGTCGACCGGTTCCTGATGCGCCTGAGCGTCGGCTACCCGACCCCCGAAGAGGAGCGGGAGATCCTCAAGCGACGGCGGGAACGACGCCAGGAGGAGGTCGAGGTCCCGTCGGTCCTCGCCGCCGGGGAGTTCCGATCGATGCAGGCGGCCGCCGAGGAGGTCGAGGTCGATCCGTCGATCGAGACGTACGTCGTCGATCTGGTGCGAGCGACCCGGGCCGACTCCCGCGTGGAGGTCGGGGCCTCCCCCCGCGGGTCGCTCGCCCTCCTGCGCGTCGGCCGGGCCCGCGCGCTCACCCTCGGCCGGGACTACGTGGTCCCGGACGACATCAAGGAGCTCGCCGAGTCGGCGCTCGCGCACCGCATCACGATCCTTCCCGAGCCATGGATCCGCGGGATCCGGGGCACCGATATCGTCCGGACGGCGGTCGACCGGACCCCCGTTCCGAAGGTCCGCTAAGGCGCCCCCGAAGCGCTTAATCCGACGGGCCGCTCGCGCGGGTCGTGTCCGACGCCCCCGGCCCGGTCGTGATCGCGGACCCGATCGACGCGAGCGCGCGGACGACGCTCCAGGAGGCGGGGATCCGCGTCGTCGACGCGAGCGCCGGTCCGGACGCGCTCGCCGCCGCCCTGCCCGAGGCGTGGGCGCTCGTCGTGCGGAGCCGCACGAAGGTCGATCGAGCGCTGCTCGCGCGCGCGCCC
>JAJZMW010000131.1 GCA_021848165.1 Thermoplasmata archaeon | reverse complement strand
CGGACTCAAGGTGCGCGCCGACGACCCGTCGAGCGGTCGCCTCGAGATGGCCCTCGGCCCCGAGACCGCCGGCCTCGCGATCTCCGTGCCGGACGCGAGCTGGGGGGAGCCCGCGTACGCGGAGGCGATGGCGCGGGTCGGGCGGGCGACCGGGCTCGTCTTCCGGACCGACAGCGTGCGAGCGCTCTCGCTGCGGCTCGAGCACGCGCAGGCGACGATCACCCAGCCGCCGCGCGCCGAACCGTGGGGAGAGTGGACGGTCCGCTTCACCGATCCGGACGGGAACGAGTATCTCGCCTACGGCCCCGAGGGCGCGCCGTCGAACGATCCGGCGCCCGACCCCGTCCGACCTCCCGCCGCCGGTTCGCCCCGTCGCCCCCGAAGGGGTTAATCGGGCGGTCGCCTCGGCCGGCCGAGGAACCGATGGCCGAGATCCTGCCCGGAGTCTTTCAGGTCGAGGGGGTCGATCCGCCGGGGTGGACGACCCACGTCTACCTCCTGCGCGACGCCCCGAAGAGCTACACCGTCGTCGACGCCGGCCTCGAAGGGGCCGACGACGCGATCCTTCGCTACGCGGCGGGGCTCGGCATCGCCCCGAAGGAGATCCGACGGATCCTGATCACGCACCTCCACGGCGATCACACCGGCGGGCTCGCCCGGCTCCGGGAGAAGACCGGGGCCCGGGTCTACGCCCACTGGGCCGAGGCGTCGTTCCTCGAGCACGACCCGGTCTACGACGGCCCCGGCAGCAAACCCCCCACGCCGGTCCGGGTCGACGAGCGCCTGAGCGACGGCGATCGGATCGACGCGGGCGGCGGGCTGATCGCCTACCACACGCCCGGGCACACCCCGGGCCACACGGTCTTCTACCAGCCCGAGCGCAAGTACCTCATCACCGGGGACCTGCTGGCCTACCACGGGGAGGAGCTCGCGCTCGGCCCCGAGCCGTACTCCCTCCACCTCCCCACGATGCGCCTCTCCGCGCGTCGGGTCGCCCAGCTCTCGATCGACGCGCTCCTCACCTACCACGGGGGCCCGCGGCTCGCGAACGCCGGGGCGGCGCTCCGCAAGCTCGCCCTGCCCGGCTAGGTCCGGAGCCCGCCGATGACCGATCGGAACGACGATCGGATCGTGATCGTGCTCCCCGCGCCGACGGCGATCTTCGCCGAGGAGGCCCCCGGCTACCCGTATCCTGGGCGCCCGCTCCGGGAGGCGGCGGCGGAGCGGCTCCTCGAGGAGGCCCGGCTCCGCCGCTCCGCCCCGTCCCTCGCGGTCGAAGTTCGGGCCGCGTCCCCTCCGCTCGCCCCGGACGAGGAGGACCGGCTCCGACGCGACTGGGCCGGGTTCTACCGGGCGGAAGCCGAGCGGGCCGACCTCGCGGTGCGCGTCAACCGGATCGAAGGGTGGCGTTCGTTCCTGCTCGGGGTCGCGGGTTCGTTGCTCGCCGCCGCGATCGTCGTCCCGATCCGCCTGTGGATCGGCCCGGATTTCCTCCTCCTCGAGTTCCTGCTGGTCGTCGTCATCTGGATCCTGATGTGGGACTCGCTCGAGCTCCTCCTGTTCGACTCGATGTTCCTCCGGATGAAACGGGCCGCCCTCGTCAAGCTGCGCGACGCCGAAGTGCGGTTCCGCTACTCGAGCGCGCCCGGCAATGGGACTGGCCAGATTTGAACTGGCGTCTCGGAGTCCCGAACCCCGAAGGATGGACCAAGCTACCCCACAGTCCCGTGCGTCCGGGCGCCGCGGCGCCCACGCGCCCGTTCGTATTTGAGGCTGAGCGGAGCGGCGCGGCGGGGCGCCTCGGCTCGGCGGGCGGCGGTCGAACGGTGGGTTTATGACGGAGGAGCCGGCTCGGCGGTTCGGGAGAAGCTCGCATGGCCACCGTCGCCGTCTACGTCGCGAAGCCCCCCCGGCCGCTCGGCGTCTCGATCATCGCGATCCTGGTGATGCTCGGCGCCCTGCTCCTGCTCGTCACCGGGGCCCTCGTGCTCTGGGGCTCGTCGCTCTACGGTCTCACGGATCAGTTCGCCTTCTTCCAGAACGCGACCGCCGCGGGGATCACGCTCCTCGCGGTCGGGATCCTCTCCTTCGCGGTCGCCTTCGGCCTCTTCGCCCAGCGGGTCTGGGCGTGGGCGGTGGTGATCGTCCTCGAGATGATCGGCCTCGTGACCGCGCTCTACACGTTCTTCGCCGTCGGTTACCCGAACTGGAACTCCTTGGTCAACGTCCCGATCCCCGCGATCGTCACGATCTACCTGCTGCTCGTTCGCAGCTCCTTCGTCTAGACCGCCCTCGCTCCGGCGCCCCGGGCCCGTTTCACGACCTCCGCCCGACGCTTCAAGAGCGGGCTCCCCTCTCGGGGAGGCGATGGACCCGGGATCGTTCTCCGCCACGTTTCCCGTCCCCCGGGGTCCGACGCTCCCGACGCTCTCGGTCGGGATCCCGGGGCTCGACGCGGATCCCGCGCTTTGTTTGAAGTGCCGCTCCGCCCAGCTCCTCTGCGGGAAGCCGGTCTGTCCCATCTTGGTCCGGTACGATGCGTTCGCGAAGACCCTCCCGATGGTGGAGGGGCGCGAGTTCGATGGCTCCTCCCCTCCCGGGCTCTTCGTCGGACGGTTCGGCTACCCCAAGGTCTCCGTCGGCCCGCTCCTGAGCCCCGAACGCGGGGACACCGCGCTCTACGACACGCCGGAAGAGTGGGTCGGCCGATCGGTCGAAGAGGTCGTGGCGTTCCGCACCGGTCTCGTGCGGGGGACCCGACCCCTCCGGGTGATGGACGCCGAACGGCCGATCCCCTACCTCGAGGACCTCCAGCTCCTCGCGATCGCCTCCGACAGCGCGGACGCGGCGGCGGAGTTCCGTCGGCCGCCGCGAGCGCACCTCTCGCTGAGCGACTCGGTCCCGCCGTTCGGCCCCACGGCGCGGATCGAGCGGTTCGACCTCGAGGTGCACCGGGTCGACCAGCACCTCGACCGGCTCACGAGCGACACCGACGCGAGCGCCCGCGTCGCGGTCACGGAGCTCTACCAGCGCGGCGTCCGGGTGAGCCGCATCCAGCGCGCGTTCAGCATCGGGACCCTCGGCCGGCACGGCCGCCGCCGGCTTGTGCCGACGCGCTGGAGCATCACCGCGGTCGACGACCTGCTCTCGAAGACGAACCTCGACGCCGTCCGTCGCCTCCCCGAGCTCTCCGAGATCGAGGTCGTCCGCTACACCGCCCTCGACAACCGCTGGCTTCTCGTCTTCCTGCCCGGGGCGTACCGCTACGAGTCGATCGAGGCGTGGTACCCGCACACCCTCTGGAACCCGGCATCGAGCCAGGTCGTGATGATGGGCGACCACGAAGGGCACGACGGCCGAACGACCTACGCCTCGATCGGCGGCTGCTACTACGCCGCCCGCCTCGCGACGAGCGAAGCGCTGCTGCGCTGGGGGCGCCAGGCCGGGGTCCTCGTCCTCCGCGAGGTTCACCCGGGGGAGATCCTGCCGCTCGGTGTCTGGAACGTCCGCGAGCACGTTCGCCGAGCGCTCACCGAGCGTCCGACGCCGGTCGGTTCCCTGCGGGAGCTCGCCGGGACGATCGGGGAGTTCTTCGCGATCCCGTTCGCGCGGTGGATCGCGCACAGCTCGCTCCTCCACGCCGCGAAGACGCAACGGCGGCTCGAGGAGTTCGATCCCTCGCTCGCCGGCCCGGCGTGAGGCGGGCCGCGGGACCGACGGTCCCGGCGGGGTCCCCCGTTCAGAAGACCGAGAGCTTGTCGGTCAGGAGCCGCTGGGGGATCGTTCCGATCTGGTCGAGCCAGTGGTTCGCCACCGCTTCGGCCGGCTTCTGGACCGCCGCGAGCTTCACGCCCTCCGCGGGGAGGATCTGGAGGCTCGCGACCTGCGGCTGGTCGACGGGCTTGCCGATCTGCGAGAGGATCCGGACGTGGACCTCCTTGACGTTCCCGCCGGTCTCTTTCACGATGTCCGCGGCGATCAGGTTCCCGAGGAGGTTGTAGATCTTCCCGACGTGGTTGACCGGGTTCTTCCCCGCGGTCGCCTCGAGGCTCATCGGGCGGCACGGCGTGATGAGGCCGTTCGCGCGGTTCCCGCGGCCGACCGATCCGTCGTCGCCGGCTTCCATCGAGAGCCCGGTGACGGTGAGGTAGTAGCGGCCGAGCTCGGGGTCGTCGGCGGTGTTCACGTCGATCGTCACCGTTCGGTTCGTCAGCTTCGCCGCCTGGTCGGCGAGCTTGTCGTGGATCTCCTCGCAGACGTTCTGATACGCGTCCGCGTCGTCGATCTCGCGGTCGACCAGCGCCGCGGCGACGGTCAGGTGGATCGCGTCCTTCGAGCGGAAC
>JAJZMW010000059.1 GCA_021848165.1 Thermoplasmata archaeon | reverse complement strand
GGTCATGGCGCGGGGTCGGTTCGCGGAGGGGATGGTCTATTCGGCGGTGTTGGTGCTCGTCGGATGGAGCGTGCTTCGGTTTCTGGTCGCCCCGCTCACGGGAGGGGCGTAGGATGAGCGGACCGGAGCGAACGGGCTCCGCCGCGCCCCGGATCTATGTCGTGCCCGAGCCCCTCGTCGACCCGACCGAGCGAGCGATCCTCGCCGAAGTGCGCCGCCGCTGGTTCGATCGGCGGCCCGGCCGGACGGGGGTCCCCGACGCCCGACGGATCTCCGAACGCCTCGGGGAGATGGCGGCCGCGGACCCCCGGCTCGCGGACCGAGAGCTCCGGGAGCGCCTCGCGCGGGCGCTCGCCGCCGACCTCCTCGGCCTCGGCCCGCTCGATCCCCTGCTCCACGATCCCGAGATCGAGGACATCGCCTGCGACGGCGTCGGGATCCCGATCTTCGTCCACCACCGGCGCGACGGCTGGGTCGCGACCGACCGCTCGTTCGCCTCCGCCGACGAGCTCGACCGGTTCGTCCGGCGGCTCGCTCAGCGGAGCGGTCGGGCGATCTCGACCCGGGAGCCGCTCCTGGAGGCGACGCTCCCCGGCGGCGCCCGCCTCCACGCCAGCCTCGGGCCCCAGGTGACCACGCGCGGGTCGACGTTCACGATCCGACGGTTCCCCGAGCGGGCCCGCACCCCCCTCGACCTCCTCGCCCACGGAACGTGGAGCGCGGAGCTCGCGAGCTTCCTCTGGCTCGCCCTCGAGGCGGGCCGCTCGATGTTCCTCGTCGGGGGGACCGCGAGCGGCAAGACGACGACGTTGAACGCCCTGCTCTCGTTCCTTCCGCCCGAGCGCAAGGTCGTCTCGATCGAGGACACCCGCGAGCTCCATCTGGCCCAGGAGAACTGGATCCCGTTGTCGACCCGGGAGGAGGGAGGAGCCGATCCGGCCGCCTCCATCGACATGTTCGACCTCCTCTCCGCCGCGCTGCGGCAGCGGCCGGATTTCCTCGTCGTCGGAGAGGTCCGCGGGCGCGAGGCGGCGACGGTCTTCCAGGCGATCGCCACCGGGAAGGCCTGCCTCTCCACGTTCCACGCGGACGGGGTCCGCTCGATGGTGCATCGGATGGAGAGCGCGCCGATCTCCCTGCCCCGGTCGCTCCTCGCCGCCGTGCCGCTCCTGATCGTCCAGCGGCAGGTCTGGCGCGACGGCGGCCCGGCGCGCCGCATCGAGGCGGTCGTCGAGGTCGAAGGGCAGGACCGCGACACCGGGGAGATCGTGACGAGCCCCGTCTTCCGATGGGACCCGGTCCGGGACGCCTGCGAGTTCACCGGCCGCTCCGCGATCCTGGCCGCGATCGCCCGCGAGCGCCACCTTCCTCCGGCGGCGGTCGACCGCGAGTGGGAGCGCCGGAGCCGCTGGTTGGCCCGCACGGCCGCCGCCTCGGGGCGCGGAGAGAGCGTCGGGGAGTTCGCCCGTCAATTGGCCGCGTTCCGCAGCGAGCCGCTCGCCGTTCCGCCTCCCGCCGCGGAACGCCGAGCGACCCCGGCCGCGCCATGAGCTCGCCCGGGTTCGCCGAGATCCCGCTCCCGGGTCGGCGGGCGACGATCCGCCTCTGGCACGAGGACGGCCTCGCGGGGATCGTGCGGCGCCGCGGACGCGCGGGGTTCGATGCGATCGTGACGTCCCCCCCGTACAATCTCCGCCAGCCGTACGCCTCCTACCGGGACGACCTGCCGCGCGAAGCGTATCTCGCGTGGATCGGCGAGCTCGGCGCGGCCGCCGATCGCGCGCTCTCGGCCGGGGGTTCCTTCTTCCTGAACGTCGGGAGCCCGCCGCGCGACCCGTGGCTCGCGTGGGACGTGGCGCGCCGGATCGGCGAGCGGTTCGTTCTCCAGAACGTCCTCCACTGGATCAAATCGATCGCCATCGACCGCCGGCACGCCGGGCGGGCGAGCGGCGTCGCCCGGGACCTCGCGCTCGGTCACTACCGACCGGTCGGCTCGACGCGCTACGTGCACGGCGCGCACGAGTACGTCTTCCATTTCTCCCGGACCGGGACCGTTCCGATCGATCGGCTGGCGATCGGCGTCGCCTACCAGGACCGCTCGAACGCCCGCCGTTGGCGCGACGGGCGTCGCGGGCTGCGATGCCGGGGGAACACGTGGTTCCTGCCGTACGCGACGATCCAGAGCGGGGCGCGGGACCGCCCCCATCCGGCGACGTTCCCCCCGACGCTCGCGGAGTGGTGCCTGCGGCTCCACGGCGTCGCCCGGATCCACCGGTGGGCCGACCCGTTCGTCGGGATCGGCTCGAGCGCCGTCGCCGCGGTCCGGGCCGGGCGGACGTTCGAGGGGTTCGACATCGATCGGGGCTACCTCGCGGAGGCCCGACGGCGCGTGCGCGAGGCGCTCCGCGCCGAGGGGGCGGGATCTAACGGAGCTGGTCCGGCTCGTTCTCGGGCGGCGGCGGGCTCCACTCGCGGATCGGCCGCTTCTTGACGCCCCCGGCGCGGGCGAGGAGGCTCTTGGTCCCTTCCTTCGCGGAGTGGGAGGCGGAGGCGAGGCCGTCGCGCGCGTAGACGGCCGCTTCCTTCGTCTTCGACCCGATCGCGTACCCCGCGTCGGAGAGCGTCGCCGGGAGCTGGCGAACCTCCCGCTCGACGCTCGTGGTGAGGTGGTTGAGGTCGCGCCGGAGATCGGCGCCGGCCCGCTCCGCCTCTTGCCCGGTCGCGTCGCTCAGCCGGCCGATGCGGCGGTCGAGCTGTTGGATCTCGACGGAGAAGTCGTGGCCGAGCCCCCGCACGGCCTGCTTGATCTGCTTGAGGTGCTCGCGCAGCTGCGACTGCTCTCGGCTGTCGGTCATGATCGGTCCGTCCAAGGGACGAGCGTCGGGGCGGGGGATAAAGGTTCAGCCGGACGGGACGCCTCGGGTCGGGACCTCATGCGAAGGCGGCTCGGTCGGAGCGCGTCGTGCCCCGGCGGGGATCTCGGATCCGCCACCGCCGGCGCCCGGGTCGCTCCTAGCCGCCCATCCGACGGTCGGTCCGGCGGCGGCGGCCGCGCCCCGGCCCGGGCGGGGGAGCCGCGAGGGGAGCCGGCGCGGTCGCCGAGGAGGCGGGCCGTCGCTCGACGGCCTCCCCTCCGTGGGCCCACCGGACGAGGAGCTCGACCCCGAGGTGGGCCGGATCGGTCAGGACCAGCTCTCCGCCGATGGTACGGGCGATGGCGCGGGCGGCGACCTCGTACTCGGGGTGCTCCGAGCGGAGCAGGACCATCGAGAAGCGGAGCGGGTGCACGCGGGCGATCTCGCGCGCGCGAACGAGCGCCTGCTCCATCGCGACCTCGAGCTGCCCGGCGCGCACGTGGCCCTCCTCGTCGGTGTACGCCTCGGGAAGCCCGTCCGTGATCAGAAAGAGCTCCCGCCGGCTCGCCGGGCGCGACGTGAGGAGCCGGTGCGCCGTGCGCAGCGCTTCCGCCGTGTTGGTGAAGGCGCCCGGAGCGCACTCCCACAGGTCGCGGAGGTCCATCACTTCGACCGTATTGTCGAAGGCGAGGACGTCCACGGTCGCGGTCGGGTGCTTCCGCCGGACGGCGACGTAGAGCGCCAGCAGGGCCTTCTTCGCCGCGTCGAGCTTCCCCCGCTCCGCCATGCTGCCGGAGCGGTCGACCGCGAGGACGACGTGGACGCTCTCGCTGGTCGCCTCGCGGTAGATGAAACTCGTCGATTCGTCCAGATGGCGCTCGCCGACCAGGCGGGCGGCGAGGAGGCTGCTCGGAACGTCGAGCCGCGCGACCTCGTCCGGCTGGCGAAGGCGCGCCTTCTCGTAGACGCCGGTCGCCGCGCCCCCGCGCAGCGCGAACCGCACCTCGGCGGGCAGCGCGCGCTCCTCCCCCTCGAGCAGGAGGCGGGCGAACCGTTCGACCAGAGCGTAGGTCACTTCGAGGCCGGCGGCGGCCGGAGCGACCCACCCGCGCTCCCGGAGCTCCCGGTCGATGCGCCGGTCCTCCGCCTCGCGCGCGCGTCGTTCGATCTCCGAACGGTCCCGGGCGAGGGCGGCCTGTCGCTCCTCCTCGAGGCGGCGACGCTGGGACTCCGCGTCGCGTCGCTTCGCCTCGGCCTGCCGCCGCAGATCGCTCTCGGAGGCGCGGATCGTCTCGCCGACCCGCTCCCGGAGCTCCTCTTCCTCGGCCGGGGTGAGGCGCGCGAGGGCCTCCCCCAGGGCGGAGGGACCGAGCGTGCGGCCGTCGGGGGAGAGCGCGGCGATCGGGATCCGGCGCTCCTTCGTTCGCGAGCTGCCGGGGGCCCGGCTCCGACGCTCGAACCAACGTCCGAACAGGCCCTTCAGCCAACGGACGAACCGTTGCCAAACGCTCGGGCGGGACGTCGGCCGGTTCCACGACGCCTGCGGGAGGAGGAGGGCGCGGGAGACCGCGGGAAACAGTTCGGGGAGG
>JAJZMW010000010.1 GCA_021848165.1 Thermoplasmata archaeon | reverse complement strand
GACGAACGCCCCGACCCCCGCCGTGGGCGACGCCTTCGCCGCCTGGCTCCTGGCGAGCGGACAGGCTCCTTGGTGGACGGCGGCGGGCTTCGCGCTGACGCCGACGGTCTGGACGGTCGGGACGGTCGGCTTCCTCCCGAGCGGGGCGAGCCCGCTCCCCGCCGACCTCGCGGCGCTGATCTAACGGAGATCCCTCCGTGCGCGCTCCGAGCGATCGAGCGGTCGTCGCCCCCGCGCTCTCCGCGGTGCTCGCCGCATCGCTCCTCGGTCTCTTCGTCCTCCCGCTCGTCGCCCTCTTCGCCTACGTCGGCTGGGGCGGATTCCTCTTCGCGGTCGGCGACGCGGGGTTCTGGACATCGATCGAGTTCACGCTCCTCGCCTCGGGGATCGCCGTCGGGCTCGGCCTGCTGACCGGGGTCCCGCTCGGCTACCTGCTCGCCCGCTACCGCTTCCGCGGGCGCGAGGTCGTCGAGTCGATCGTCCTCGTCCCGGTCGTCATCCCCCATCTGGTCGTGGGCGTCGCGCTGTTGCTCCTGTTCTCCCCGACGAGCCCCGTCGGGGCGTTCGCCCAGTCGCTCGGCATCCCCGTCATCAACGCGATCTGGGGCGTCGTCCTCGTGATGCTCTACGTCGGCGCCTCCTACGTGGTCCTCTCGAGCCAGCTCGCCTTCCGGGCCGTCGACCCGGAGACGGTCGACGCGGCCCGCTCGCTCGGGGCGACCCCGGGCGAGGCGTTCGCGACCGTGACCCTCGTCGCCTCCGCCCGCGGCATCGCGACGGGGGCGCTGCTCATGTGGGCGCGCGGGGTGAGCGAGATCGGCGCCTTCCTGATCGTCGCCTACGCGATCCTGCCGAGCCCGCCGTGGTTCGGCCCGGTCACGCCGCCCGCGTCGGTGTACATCTGGAACCTGTACAACTCCTCCGCCGGGCTCCTGCCGGCCGCGTCGGCGAGCTGCCTGCTCGTCCTCGTCGCCCTCGCGATCTTCCTGGGGGTCCGCCTCCTCGACCGGAGCGGCCTCTCCACGCCGCGCGGGGGGTGGCTCTCGTGAGCGGGCTCTCGCTCCGGGGGGTCGAGCTCGCGCGGGCCGGCTTCCACCTCGGCCCGATCGACCTCGACGTCCCCCCCGGGACGGCGACGGTCCTCCTCGGGCCCTCGGGCGCCGGGAAGACGACGCTCCTCCGCGCCACGGCCGGCTTCCTCGCCGTCCGCCGCGGGACGATCGAACTGGATGGACGCCCCCTGGAGACCGAGCCGCCCGAGCGGCGGGGATTCGGCTTCGTGCCGCCGAGCCTCGGCCTCTTCCCGCATCGCACGGTGGAACGCAACGTGCGCTTCGCCCTCGAGATCTCCGGAGCGCCGGACGCCGCGGCGCGCGCGCGCCGCTGGATCGAGCACTTCGCCCTCGGCTCCCTCGCCCGGCGCTATCCGTCGGAGCTGAGCAGCGGCGAGCGCCAGCGGGTCGCGATGGCCCGGGCCCTCGCCGCCGAACCGAAGGCGCTCCTGTGGGACGAGCCGCTCAACGCGCTCGACGTCGAGAGCCGGGAGGCGCTCCTCGGCGTGCTGACGGACGTCCTCGAGGAGGAACGGATCCCGCTGCTCCTCGTCACCCACGACCCGACGACCGCCCTGGCCCTCGCCACGCGCCTCGTGGTGCTCGAGCGGGGGCGGATCCGGTTCCGCGGCCGCCCGGAGGAGCTCGCGGCCGGGCGGCTCGATCGGTTCACCGCGCGATTCCTCGGATACGAGAACCTCGCCTCGCGCGAGGAGCTCGCGGGGTGCGGCGACCCGGCGCGCGCCGCCGACCTGCTCTCCCGCGCGGGGCCGGGGGGGCTCCTCCTGCCCCCGGAGGCGATCTCCTGGGCGCCGGGCGCGGGGTCGGCGACGGTCCGCTCGATCCGATGGACGGCGTCGGGGTGGTCGGTCACCGTGCAGTGGGGATCGCTGACCGTGCGCGCGGAATCGGGGAGCCCCCCCGGCCGGCTCCGCGCGGGCGACCGGGTGGGCCTCTCGATCGATCTCGAGAAGGTGAAGCCTCTGGACGCTTCGGAGGGGGTCGGAGCATGACGCAGGAAGCGTTCCTCACGCCGACCGATCGACGGCTGCTGCGCGCGCTCGCCCGGGAGCCGAACCTCGTCCACGCCGCCCGACGCCTCGGGATCGGCCGGGATCGAGCGGTCTACCGGCTCCGTCGCCTCCGTCGCCTCTACGGACGACCGATCGCCACCGGGCACCCGGGCGGAGCGGGCCGCGCGGGTGCGACGGTCCTCACGGCGCTCGGACGCCGATTGGCGCACGGAAGCGCCGCCGCCCCGCGCCCGTCGCAGTCGTGGGTCGGGGTCTACTCTGCCGGGAGCCCGCCGACGGTGACGGTCGGGGCGGGGGCCGCGCTCGTGGTCGCCTTCCGCGCGGCCGACCGGGCGAAGGTCCGCGTCGCCGTCGAACCCGAGACGATCCTCGTCGCCGGCCGCCGGTTCGATTCGAGCGCCCGCAACGTGCTCTCCGTCGTCGTCGCGCGGATCACGCGACGGCCGGGCGGGGGCCGGCTCCTCCACGCCCGCTGGGGGGGACGGACGATCCGGGCGGCGATCACCGACGAGTCGGTCGCCCGGCTCGGCATCGCGCCGGGGCGCCGGGTCCTCCTCTACCTCAAGGCGGTCTCGGTGCGCCGGATCCCCCTCGCGTAGGGCGCCTCAGTCCCGGATCCCCTCGCCGGTGAGCGAGAAGACCGCCTCGCCCTCGGGGAGGTTCGGCGAGTCGATGAGGCGCGCGATCCGCTTCGGCGGCTTCGACTTGCGCAGGTAGATCCGGTACGTCGCCGCGTGGGCGACGATGTTCCCGCCGATCGGGCGGGTCGGATCGCCGAAGAGGATGTCCGGGCGCGCGCTGACCTGGTTCGTGACGACGATCGCCGCGTTGTAGGTGTCGGCGAAGCGGAGGAGCTCGTGCAGGTGCTTGTTGAGCATCTGCTGGCGGGGGGCGAGCTCGCCCCGACCGAGGTACTCGGAACGGAAGTGCGCGGTGAGGGAGTCGACGACGACCAGGCGGATCGGCTTCTCGCGCGCGAGCTCCTGCGCCTTCTGCACGAGGAGCATCTGGTGGTTCGAGTTGAACGCCCGGGCGACGTGGATGCGCGAGAGGGCGAGCTCCGGGTCGAGGCCGATCGCCTTCGCCATGTCGACGATCCGCTCCGGCCGGAACGTGCTCTCGGTGTCGATGTAGACGATCTCGGACCCGAGTCCCCCCTGGGCCGCGGGAAGCTGGGAGTCGACCGCGATCTGGTGCCCGAGCTGCGTCTTTCCCGTTCCGAACTCGCCGCTGAACTCGGTGATCGCCTGGGTCTCGACGCCGCCGCCGAGGAGCTCGTCCAGCGCCTTCGAGTGCGTCGAGATGCGACCGAGCTTCTGCCGGCGCTCGAGAACGGCCGTCCCGCTCTCGAAGCCGCCGACGTCGGCCCTCCGCCGGGCCTCGCCGATGATCTTCTGGGCGATCGCGGTGCCGATCTCGGCCGCCTCGGCGACGTCCCCCGGGCTCGCGACGGCGAGCTCCATGAGGTCGGTGAACCCCGCCTCGCGGAGCTTGTCGGCGGTCGTCTGCCCCACGCCCTCGAGGTCCTCGAGGTCGAACGGCTGGCGGATCGGGGGGGCCGGCGTCTCGGCCGGCGCGCTCTTGGCGGTCGGTTTCGGTGCCACGGCTCCTCGAGCGCGGGGGGGGCTGATAAGGGTGGGGGAGAGGGCGCGAAACGCTGGGAGGTGCCCTACGCCGCCTTGCGCGGGGCCGGCGGCGTGAACGGCCGGCCGGTGAGGCGCGTGTAGACGGTCGTGTAGAGCCGGCTCACCTCGTCGACCAGGAGCGGCGGGAGCGGGGGGATCGGCGGCTCCGGAGCGCCGGCGGTGCGCGCCTCCATGAGCCGGTCGTAGTAGCCGGTGGTGCGGTAGTGCTGGCGGACGAACTCCTTCGAGAACTCGACCGGGCGTCCGCGGTCGTAGGCGTCGCGGTCCCAGAACCGGTCCTCGTCGGCGGTGCCGAACGTATCGATGACCATCGGCGCCCCCTCCGCGTCGATCGCGAACTCCTTTTTCCCGTCGACGTGGAGCAGGCCGCGGGGGGCGATGTCGCGCTGCATCGCCTCGTCGATCCGGAGGATCGTCTCGCGGAGGCCGTCGAGCGTCTTCGCATCGAGGGTCGACAGCTCGAGCGCCTCCTTCGTGGTGAGCAGGCGGTCGATCGGCTCGAGCTTGGTCGTGACCTCGAAGTGGGGTTCGGGGAGCTTCTCGCCGTAGGTGAGCTCCTTCCCCGCCGGGAAGCCGAGCTCGCTCGGCGAGACCTTGCCGGCCTTGACGCGGTCCCACATCGAGCCGGCGAGGTAGTAGCGGACGATCAGCTCGAGCGGGACGAGGAAGTTCCGCGGCGACGGGCCGAGCGAGCGGGGGTTCGGGATGATCTG
>JAJZMW010000170.1 GCA_021848165.1 Thermoplasmata archaeon | reverse complement strand
GGCCCGTACGGTCGGCATCCACCCGGTCAGCCGGCCCCCTTCGACGAGGTCCACGACGACGTAGGCATAGGGGGCCTCGTTGAGAAACTCCTCGCTCGGGACCGTCTGCACGGTGTAGGCGACGACCGTCCCGCGGCCCGAGAGGACGACCTCGGCGAGGTCGTTGCGGCCGCACCGGGGGCACCGCAGGGCCCAGGTCGCCGTGACGAAGCCGCACGCCGAGCGGAACCCCTTCAAGGTCCGCTCCTCCTCGTAGGCGTGGACGAACTCCCCGATCGAATGGGCCGCGGTCGGGATCGGGTCGGTCGTCGCCGTTCCTCCGAGATCCTCGCTCAGCGCCGGGAGAAGATATGGACCGAGCAGGACCCGCCCGTCGCGCCGACGTTGTGCGCCAACGCGATCTCCGCGTGCGGCACGGCGCGAGCGCCGGCGAGCCCGTTGAACTGCTCGAAGATCTCGACGACCTGCCCCGCGCCGGTCGCGCTCACGGGATGGCCCTTCGCCTTCAGCCCCCCGGAGGGGTTCACCGGGAACCGCCCGTCGCGGGCGGTCGTGCCGTCGAACGATTCCTTCGCGCCGGTCCCGCGCGGGAAGAATCCGAGGTCCTCAAGCGCCAGCGCTTCCGCGATCGTGAAGCAGTCGTGGACCTCGGCGAACTGAATGTCGCGCGGGGTCATCTTCGCCTGCCGGTACGCGATCTCGGCGGCCGCCCGCGTCGCGGGAAGCCCGAGCATGTCGGGGCGGTCGTGCATCCCCGCGATCGATCCCGCCCGCGCGCTCGCGCGGATGACGAGGGGCTCGCGCGCCGGGGAGGGGGTCGCCTCCTTCGCCGCCACGACCAGGGCGGCGGCGCCGTCGGAGAACGGGCAGCAGTCGTAGAGCCGCAGCGGGCTCGCGATCATGGGGGACGCGAGGTACGTCTCCATCGAGATCGGCTTTTGGAAGTGGGCGTGCGGGTTCCGGGCGCCGTTCGCGTGGTTCTTCACGGCGATCGCGCCGAACATCTCGGGTCGCGTCGCGTAGGCGGGCTGGGAGGTGCTCGCGAGCGTCGCGTACAGCCCCGGGAACGTCGCCCCGTTCTTCGTCTCGAACGGGTAGTCCGCGCCGCACGCGAAATAGCTCGTGGCCGCGAGCGTGTCGAGATGGGAGAGCTTCTCCGAACCGACGACCAGCGCGGCATCGGTGAAGCCGCCGCTGACGTGGACGAACGCCTCGTGGAGCGCCGCGCTCGAGCTCGAACAGGCCGACTCGATCGTGCAGGACGGGACCTCGGGGATCCCGAGCCCGGTGTTGATGAGGGGTCCGACATGCGCCTGATGCTCGGCGACCCCGAAGGCGTTCGCGACGAACGTGTATCCGATCTGCCGCGGTTCGATCCCCGCGCTTTCGATCGCCGCCAGGGCGACCTCCGTCGCCGCTTCGCGGCCGGTCTCGCGCATCTTTCCGAAGCGGTTCGAAGCCGCCCCGATGACCCACGTTTCCCGCATCGACCGCCGCTCCCGATTCAGCCGCGAGGACCGTTTAACCTAACCGGGCGCCGACGCCGTCCCCTCGATGCGGCTCCACAGCTCGTGGACGAGCTCCTCGGCCCGTCGCGCCTCCGTGGTCTTGACCAAGATCCGTCCGTCGCGGCTGAGCGTCAGCTCCGGGGCGGTGGCGACGATCAGCATGACCCGCGCATCGAGCACCGAGAGCCCCGTCGACCGGAGACGAGCCGCGATCGCCGCGAGGTCGAGAGCGACGCGCGCGTGCGGGATCGCTTCGAAGCCTCCGCCGCTCGCGCAGAGCCGCACCGCGCGGTACGGGGGGCGCACCACGCCCCCTGCCGGGCTCGCGGGCGTCACGGTCGCTGCCTCCGGGCCCCCGGCGGCCGCCGCTCGCGGCGCCGTTCCCACGACGGCGTCCACGCGAGCGTGAGGATGGCTCCGACCAGCGCGAGCCCGAAACCGACCAGGAGCCCCCCGGCCGCCACGATCAGGCTCAGGAGAGCGAGGAAGATCGCGAGCGTCCCCCACAACGGGTAGCGGGCCGGATCCCAGCGCAGAAGGAGGCCGACGACGACGAGCGCGGCCCCGTCGGCGATCCCCCCGAGACCGAGCACGGCGGTCCAGCCGCTCGGGGTCAACGCGCCGATCGTGCCCATGCTGAGGACGTTGAGGACCAGCAGGGCCCCCACCGCCAGGACGAGCCCCCCGCCCGCCAGCAGGAGCACCACGGCGAGGTGCGGATGCTCGTGCGACCGACCCGCGGAGGGCGCCCCGGGGGCCATGCTCCCCCATCCTCCGCCGCTAGTTGAGCGTGCGGGCGGGGGGGCTCAGTGGGGTCGGTCGGCGAGGAGCGGCCCGAGCTTCGCCACGATCGCGAGGATCCCCGCGACGAACGTCAGGAGGAAGCCGAGGACGAACCCCCCGAACTCGAGCCCGAGGCTGGCGAGCGCGATGACGACCAGGATCGCTCCCCAGAACAGTCCGAGATTGGGCTCGTGGCGAAGGAGGTAGGAGAAGACGATCGAGAGCACCCCGACGATGAGGAGGCCCGCGACGAGGCCCGCGACCGGCAGGTGGGGCATGAGGCCCGAGAGCACCGCGATCGTGCCCGCGATGGCGACGACCCCCGCGGAGACCAGATAGACGATCCCCCCGAGGTACCCCAGCGAAACGGCGGTCGCCGAGTATCCCGAACTTCCGTCCGACATGAGACTTCCCACGAGGGCGGGGGATATTTGGACTCCGCGCCGACCCGGGGGCCGTTCGGCGGGACCCCGCGCTAGACTACATCACCAGGGCGTTGCGGAGGCAGTCGTCGACGATGCGATCGACGTCGATCCGTCGTTCCTCCGCCTCGATCTGGACCAGCTTCGTGCGCGTGGCGGGTCGATCCGGAACGGCCTGGCAGCAGACCCCGGGTCGGATCGAGATCGCGTAGGTCCCGATCTCTTTCGCGACCGATTCGACCTCCGCCTTGTCGAAGCCGATGAGGGGTCGTACGATCGGCAGGCGGCTGGCCGCCGTCGCCGTCCGCATGTTGCTCAACGTTTGGGAGGCGACCTGCCCGAGGGCCTCGCCGGTCGCGAGGAACGATGCGTTCTCCCGCTCGGCGATCTTCTCGGCGGAGCGCCACATGAACCGCCGGCACATGACGCAGCCCACGTGGCGGTCGGTCTCGCGCATCAGCGTGATCTGCGTCGGCCCGTGCGGGAGGACGTAGAGCGGCAACGGCTGCTGGAAGCGCGCGCGCAGCACCGCGAGGTGATCGACGATCTTGGCGAGCGGAGAGTCGTCCGTGAACGGCCGATTGTCCATGTGCACGCAGGTCATCTCGTGGCCCTGGCGCAACAGGTAGTACAGCGAAACGGGCGAGTCGATCCCGCCGCTCATGAGCATCACGCCGCGGGCCATCGGAGCGGAGCACCCCGGGCCGGATATTTAGGCACGCTCCCGAATGCGCCGCCCTCCGCGATGGGGGTAAATAGCGCACGCCGGTCGTGCGCCGCGTCGATGACCCCCCTCGAGCCGGTCGAGCTCTTCGTGCGGGACCGGGGGAGCGGCCCCCCGATCCTCCTCCTGCACGGCCTCGGGGCCGACCATACCCTCTGGAACGAGGTCGTCCCCCTCCTCGAGGGCGACTTCCGCGCGTTGGTCCCGGACCTGCGAGGGCACGGCCGCTCGCCGGCGCCCGCGTCGGCGACGTACGCCCTCGAGGAGTTCGACGCGGATCTCCTTCGCTTGGCGGACGAGCGATGGCCGGACGGGGCGCACATCGTCGGCCTCAGCGCCGGGGCGTTTCTCGGACTTCGCCTCGCCCGCTCGCACCCCGGACGGGTGCGGAGCCTGACGTTGATCAACGGCGCCGCGTACTGCGACCCGCACACGAAGGAGGTCATCCAGAGCTGGCAGGAGGCGTTCCGCGACGGCGGCGCCGACGGGCTGGCGCTGCGGCTGATGAAGGACCTCTTCGATCGGGATTGGATGGAGGCGCATCTCGAGATCGCGGAGCTGCTCCGCCGCGATTGGACGGACGCGCGGCTCGGCGTGGTCGCGCGATGGGCGTCGGCGATCACCCGGTTCGACATGCGGGGCCAGCTCGCCCGGATCGCGACCCCCACGCTGATCCTCCAGGGAATGAGCGACGTCGTCATCGATCCTTCTCACGGCCGCTTCCTGCGCCAGTCGATCCCCGGCGCCGAACTTCGGCTCTATCGCGAGACCGGCCACCTGATGCCGATCGAGCGCCCCGCCGAGACCGCCGCCGCGTTGCGCGAGTTCCTCGGCAAGGTCGAGTCCTCCCGCCCCCCGGCCCCCGCGTAGGATGGAGTTATCTCGGCGCCGTGCGGTAACGGAGGGGATGAGCTCGCCGACCCCCCCGGTTCCGACCTTGGAGGAGCGCCTCCGCCGCCTCGAAGCGGAGGTCGAGCGACTCCGGGAGAGCCTCGCCGCGCTCGACCGGTCCCGGAGCTCCTCGGAGCAC
>JAJZMW010000043.1 GCA_021848165.1 Thermoplasmata archaeon | reverse complement strand
GGACCCCGCGGGAGGAGCTCTCCATCGCCGAATTCGAGCGGCGGGCGGCCGAGCGGTCGCTCCGGGCGCTGGGCGTCGGCTGCGCCCGGGACATCCACTTCTACTTTGTGCGCGGACGATACCGGACTCTGGAGGCGACGTTGAGCGCCCTCGAAGCGGAGGGACGCATCCACCGGGTCGAGATCGACGGCGTCGGCGCTCGCCCGGTCCACTACATTCACGAGGAGGTGCTGGACCGCCTCGACGCCGTCTCCGACGGCGCGTGGGAACCGCGGACGTCGCTCCTCCCGCCGTTCGATACTCTGCTCGGCAGTCCGACCCGGCTGCAGCGGCTGTTCGACTTCGCCTACGTCCGGGAGCAGTTCTTGCCGAAGGAGAAACGAAAGTACGGGACCTACGTCCTGCCCATCGTCCTCGGGGATCGGATCGTCGGGCGGATCGATCCCCAGTTCGACCGAGCGGCCGGCCTCCTTCGCATCCTCTCCATTCACGCCGAACCCTCCGCGCCGGAGGGCCGCGAGCCCGCGGAAGCGATCTCGGAGGCGATCGGTCGGCTGGCCCGCGACATTGGGGCGGCCCGGATCGAGCTCCCGAGCTCCGTCCCGCGAGAGTGGGCGGGGTTCCTCCGATGACCGAGCCACGGCGCCGACAGGGACCAGTTCGACGGAGCCGCCCGCGTGCCCGGCGCCGCATCCGCGCTCCGTCCTCCCGAGCGCGCGGCGTCGCCCGTCGCGCCCTCCTCGTTGCGGAGCGACGGGCACCGACCCCCGCCCCGCCGCCGGACCCCACGGTCTCGATCGTCGACCTCATGGGGTTCGTTCACGAGCTCCGCAACGACTTCTTCGAGCGGGCCGCTGGGCTCGGATGGAAGGAGTTCACGAAGGACCGCGGGACGAGCATGCGCTCGTTCCGGGACACGTTCCTGCACCTCGCCTACGTCGAGGAACAGCACGTGACGAGATTCTGCGAGAACCGGGCCGTTCCGTGGATGCCCGAGGTGATGAACATCCCGCCGGACCGCTACCGCAGCCTCCGGGCCGTCCGCGAGCGTCTCCGGGCGGTCACGGCGATGGGGGACGCCCGGTTCCCGAAGTGGAATGCGCCCGAGGAGCTCGCGCGGCCGGCGGTCTGGGTCGCCGCGAAGCGGTACCCGTTGCGCCTCTCTCGGGCGTCCGCGATGGCGCAGTGCGTGACGGAGCACCTGCTCCATCTCGGCGAGATCGAGGCGATGCTCTGGCAGATCGATGTCGAGCCACCGACGACCTTCTGGATCGATCGACGCGTGCTCCACGGCCGGTGGCCGCCACCCGCGTCGGCCCTGATCCCGGGAGCGCGCGCATGGGCGGCACGGCATCCGATCGACCGACGGCGCGCCCGCCGCAGCGCCGGTCGCTGATCCCGCGCGGCCCGCCGCTCGACGTTTCGGTGCGGGGGAGTGGGAGCACGGGGATTTGAACCCCGATATGCGGGTCTCTCCGCGCGCTCCAGTCACTCGTCACAGGACCGCTCGGCGGTCCTCCGCAGACCCGATGTTCGCAGGGCGGCGTCGCCGCCGTCCTGACTGGAGCCCGCTGGTCTGCCAGATTAGCCTATGCTCCCTCCGACCGGCGGTGAGTGTGGGGGGAGATATCCTTTGTTGTGCGAGCGCGGCCGCGGCGGCGCCCGGCGCGCCGCCCTCGGAAGGCTTATCATCAACAGCGTTTGTCCCGAATCTAATGTCCTTGACTCCGAAGGCCGCGGCGCCGAAGGTCCCCGTGCGAACGTTCTCCGCGGCGTGGGTCGCCGTCATCGCGCTCGTCTGCGCGGGCGGCGCCGCCGGGGCGACCGCCGCCTACTTCACCTACGCTCCGGGCGCCGCGCCCGCCGCGTGCGCTCCGGGATCGACCCCGTGCTTCGTGAACGTCACCGACGATCTCGGCCGGGCGGTCACGGTGCCGTTCGACCCGGCGCGGGTCGCCGTCCTCTCGCCGAACATCATGGACGCGATGTTCCGGCTCGGTCTCCGCTCGCACGTCGTGGGGGTCGATTGCTACGCGCCGGCGTTCGGCGGGATCTCGTCGGACTACTCGAGCGACCAGATCGCGCTCTGGAACCTCTCGAGCGCGATGTGCATCCAGGTCGGCCCGACCTTCTCGCTCGAGGAGCTCGCGAACGCGACCCCCTCGCTCGTGCTCGCCTCGACGATCATCCCGGCGCAAGCGGTGAGCGAGATCATCGCGACGCTGCACATCCCCGTGGTCATCCTGCAACCCTCCACGCTCTCGGGGATCCTGACCGACGTCGGTCTCCTGGGCGAGATCTTCGGGGTCGTTCCCGCCGCCACCGCCCTCACCGTCCAGCTCGCGGACGAGCTCGCGAACGCGAGCAGCGCCCTCGCGCAATACCCGTCGATCCCCACGGTCCTCGTCACCTACAGCGTCGACAGCAACGGCTACTGGACGTTCGGTGCGGGAACGTTCGGGACCTCGCTCATCGTCCTCGGCGGCGGGCAGAGCATCTCCGCGAACAACTCGAACCCGTACCCGGAGCTCCCGCCCGAGACGGTGCTCAGCGCGAACCCGTACTGGGTGATCTACGGGACGGGGTTCGGCTACAACGAGAGCTTCTACGAGAGCGCCCCGGGCTGGTCGAGCCTGTCGGCGGTCCAGAACGCACGGGCCGTCGGGCTCGACTCGAACTATCTGACCGAGCCGGACCCGACGATGATCCTCACCGGTCTCCCCGACCTCATCGCGATCCTCCACCCGTAGGGCCGGCCCGCGGATGCGCGAGCGGAAGCCGCCGGTCGCTCCGCTCCCCCGCTCCCTCCGCTGGCTCTGGTACCTGCTCGCCGGGCTGGTCGGGCTCCTCCTCGTCTCGCCGCTGATCGGCCCCACGGACATCCCGGGGCTCGTCGTCCTTCAGATCGTCCTCCATCAACTGACCCAGGGGCTCCTCGCTCCGAACGCCTGCGCGGGGTTCGCCCTCGCGGACCCGTGCGCGACGTACATCACCATCGTCTGGGAGTTCCGCATCCCGGCGGTCGTTCTCGCGATCGCCGTCGGCGCGTCGCTCGGCATCAGCGGCGGGAGCCTCCAAGGGGTCTTCCGCAACCCGCTCGCGGACCCGTTCCTGCTCGGGATCTCGAGCGGGGGAACGCTCGGCGCGGTCGTGGCGTTCCTCTACTTCTTCGACAACCCCGAGCTCCTCAACGGACTCCTCCCGCTCTTCGCCTTCGTCGGGTCCCTGGGGACCGCGCTGCTCATCCTGGCGGTCGCGCGGACCCGCGCGAGCTCGGTGGAGACGCTGCTGCTCGTGGGGGTCGCGCTGTCGAGCTTCCTTTCGGCGATGGTCGCCTTCCTCTTGCTGTATCACCAGCAGAGCAGCCAGCAGGTCTACGACTGGCTGTTGGGCTCGGTCGCCTACGCGAGCTGGGGGCAGATCGACATCACCTTCGCCATCCTCCTGGTCGCCTCTCTCCTCCTGATCGCCCACGCGCGGGCGCTCAACCTCCTCCAGCTCGGGGCCGACATCGCGCAGAGCGCGGGGGTCGACCCGCGCCGGTTGCGGGTCCGCCTGATCTTCCTCGCCTCGATCACCACCGCGGTCGCCGTGGCGTTCACCGGGATCATCGGATTCGTGGGGCTCGTCTCGCCCCACATCGTCCGGCGCCTCGTCTCCTTCGACTACCGGGTCGTCCTCGCCGGCTCGCTCGTCGTCGGCGCGGTCTTCCTCCTCGTCGCCTGGGACGCGGCGCTCCTCGTCGGCGTCGGGACCGTCGGGATCTTCACCGCCTTCGCGGGGGTCCCGTTCTTCCTCTACGTCCTCTTCCGGCGCGGGCGAACCTCGTCGATGGGAGGAAGCGAGTGACCGCCCCCCTCGCCCTCGAGGTCGAGGGCCTCGAGGTGCGCTACGGCGCCCGCGTGGCGCTGACCGACGTGGCGATCTCGGTGCGGCCGGGCGAACTGGTCGTCCTCGCCGGCCCGAACGGCTCCGGGAAGACGACGCTCCTCCGCGCGATCCTCGGGCTCGTTCCCCCCGTCACCGGGACGATCCGGCTCGACGGAGCCCCGGCGACCGGACTTCGGCCGCTCGACCGGGCGCGGCGCGTGGCGTGGGTGCCCCAGGAGGAGCCGGCCCGCGACAACATCCCGCTGCTCGACTACGTCCTCCTTGGGCGGTTCGCCCACCGGGGCCTGATCGACCCGTACACCCACGACGACGTCGCCCTCGCCCGGACGCGCCTCGAGGAGGTCGGCCTCGGGGACCGGCTCTCCGACGGCGTCCTCTCGATGAGCGGCGGCGAGCGCCAGCGGGCGATCCTCGCCCGGGCCCTCGTCCAGGAGGCGCCGCTCCTCCTGCTCGATGAGCCGACGAGCCACCTCGACATCGCCCACCAGCTCGACCTGCTCGAGCGGGTGCACCGCCTCACGCGGGGCGGGCCGGTCACCGTCCTCGCCGCGTTGCACGATCTGAATCTCGCCGCGCGATTT
>JAJZMW010000142.1 GCA_021848165.1 Thermoplasmata archaeon | reverse complement strand
GAGGGCCCACGCCGGGCGAGCCCGGGGGCGACGTTCATCCGCCGCTACGTCGAGGGCCTCATCTCCGTGGACGCGACGCACGGCGGTCGCGTCGTGCAACGCATGGGCACGCGGCCGCACTCGGACGGCATCCTCGGCATGCGGGAGTTCCGCGTCGCGTTGACGCTGCGAGAGTTCGCCGAGCGGATCCACGCCCGGCCCGTCGGGTCGGTGGGCCTCGATCGGGACATCCACGGCTTCACGTTGCTCGACGCCCTCCGGGCGATCCTCTCGATCGACGCATCCCGATTCGTCGAGTTCTACGGATGGACGACGCAGCGCGCGCTCCTGTTCACCAACGTTCGCTACGGCCGCTCGCCGATGGTCGCGATCCGGGCGCACCCGCTCAAGCCGGCGGCGGTCGTTTTCCTGAGCCCCGGCCGCATCGACCCGCTCGCCGTACGGTTGAGCGAGGTCGAGAACATCCCGCTCCTGACGAGCTCCCTCGCGCCGGCCACCGTGCTGGAGCGCCTCGAGGGGGCGTAGGTCGGGACGGAACGGAGAACGAACGATGCAAGCAGGAATCGTGAGCTACGGAGCCTACGTGCCGCGCTACCGGATCACGCCGAGCGAGATCGGGCGCGTGTGGGGCGCCGACGGCGCGGGGATGGGCGCCAGCCTGAACGTCCACCGCAAGAGCGTGCCGGCCCCGGACGAAGATACGATCACCATCTCGACGGAGGCGCTGCGGGTCGCGCTGGCCCGCGGGGCGATCGACCCGCAGCAGATCGGCGCGATCTACGTCGGCTCCGAGTCCCATCCGTACGCGGTCAAACCGACCGCGACGGTCGTCGCGCAGGCGGTCGGGGCGACGCCGTACCTGACGGCGGCCGACTTCGAGTTCGCCTGCAAGGCCGGCACCGCCGCCATCCAGACCTGCCTCGGCCTGGTCGGTGCCGAGATGATCCGCTACGGGGTCGCGATCGGATCGGACACGAGCCAAGGCGCTCCCGGCGACGCGCTCGAGTACAGCGCGAGCGCGGGCGGGGCCGCATTCGTGATCGGCCGCGAGCGGGTGATCGCGAAGGTCATGCGGACGCAATCGTACACCACGGACACTCCCGACTTTTGGCGTCGGGAGGGTCAGCGGTATCCGAGCCACGGCGGGCGCTTCACCGGCGAGCCCGCCTACTTCCGCCACGTCACGGAGTGCGCCCGCCGCACGATGGAGATGTGCGGGACGGAGCCGAAGGACTATCGCCACGTGGTCTTCCATCAGCCGAACGGCAAGTTCCCCCAACGCGTGGGCAAGCAGCTCGGGTTCAACGACGAGCAGATGCGCTACGGGCTCGTGACCCCCTACATCGGCAACACCTACAGCGGCGCCTCGATGATCGGGCTCGCGAACGTCCTCGACCACGCGGGTCCCGGGGAGCGGATCCTGGTCGTCGGCTACGGCTCGGGCGCCGGATCGGATGCCTTCGATATGGAGACGACCGACGAACTTGCCCGCCTCGATCGGACGACGGGGCGACCGGTGCAAGAGTATCTCGACCATGGGGTGGAGCTCCCCTACGCGGTCTACGCGAAGTTCCGGGGCAAGATCCACATGGGGGAGGACTGACGATGCGCGACGTGGCGATCCTCGGGGTCGGGATGACGAAGTTCGGCGAGCTTTGGGACCGGTCGTTCCGCGAGATCGGGATCGAGGCCGGGCTCCAGGCGCTCGTTGACGCGAAGATGTCGAGCGCGCAGCTGAGCGCGGTCTACTTCGGGAATATGGCGGCCGGATCGCTCATGGACCAGGAGCATATCGCGCCGCTCATCCTCGACTACGCGGGGCTCGGTTCCCGCCATCTGCCCGGCGTGCGCATCGAGGGCGGCGGCGCCTCGGGAGCGCTGGCGCTCCACCAGGGCTACCTCGCCGTCGCCAGCGGCCTCTACGACTTCGTCGTCGTCGGAGGGGCAGAGAAGATGACCGACGTGCCGGACGAACGCGGCAACGCGATCGCGAGCGCCACCGCCGATCACGAATGGGAGGTCGTCTTCGGCGCGACGCTCCCGTCGCTCTGGGCCCTCATGGCCCGGCGCCACATGCACGAGTACGGCACCACGCGGGAGGACCTCGCCCAGGTCAGCGTGCACGATCACGAGATGGCGAGCCGCAACCCGAACGCGCACTACCGCAACCCGATCACCGTGAGCCAGGTCCTCTCGGCCGGTCCGGTCGCGGAACCGCTCGGCATGCTCGACTGCGCCCCGCTCTCCGACGGGGCCGCGGCCGTCGTCCTCGGCCCGCTCGAGGAAGCACGTCGGTTCACCGACACGCCCGTCCGCATCGCCGCGAGCCAGGTGGCGACGGACACGATGGCGCTGCAGCATCGTCGGGACCTCACGACGCTCGACGCGACCGTCGAGGCGGCGCAGCGGGCGTTCCGCCAGGCGCGCCGCGCTCCCGCGGACGTCGGCGTCGCCGAGATCCACGACGCCTACTCGATCGCGGGCCTCATCTCGCTCGAGGATCTCGGGTTCGTGGCCAAGGGCGCGGCGGGCCGCGAGTTCGCGAGCGGCCGATTCTCTCTGGGCGGCACGGGCCCCACGGTGAATCCGTCCGGTGGGCTGAAGGCCCAGGGCCGACCGTTCGGGGCCGTGGGGATCGCCCAAGCGGTCGAGCTCGTCCGGCAACTTCGTGGCGACGCCGGGAAGCGACAGGCTCCGCGGGCGACCCTCGGCCTCGCCCACGACGTCGGAGGGACCGGCGCGACGAGCGTCGTCCACCTCCTGGAGCGCGTCAACTGAGGGAGGGGAACGATGTCGATCGCACGATTCTGGCGCGAGACGCCCCGACGCTACAACCTCGGCGGCTCGAAGTGCTCCTCCTGCTCCACGGTGTTCTTCCCGCCGCGTTCGGTCTGCCCGACCTGCTCGAACCACCGCGCGTCGATCGGTCGGATGGTCCCGTTCCAGCTCAGCGGAGAGGGGGAGGTGCTCTCCTACACGGTCGTCCACGAGGCGGCCGAAGGGTTCGACATGCAGGTCCCGTACGTGCTGGCTCTGGTGCGGACCACCGAGGGGCCGATCCTGACCGGGCAGATCGTGAATCTCGATCCCGGGCAGGTCCGCATCGGGCTGCCCGTGCGGGCGACCTTCCGCAAGCTGCGCGAGGAGGGGAAGGCGGGCGTCATTCACTACGGCTACAAGTTCTCGCCCCGCGAGGACGACGATGCCCGTCGTCCCGCCGCGCCCGACCGGGACGAGGCGTCGGTCCGGGCGACCGGGTCCGCGCAGGGGCCGGGCGTGGCGTGAGCGACCCCGATCGCGACGCGTCGGCCGACCGCCGGGACGCTCCCGACAACGAATACGCGCGGGCGTACTCCGACGGGTACGCCGAAGGGGTCCGGTCGGCGCTGCGCGAACTGATCGCGAACGCGACGCGGGGCCACACCGTCTCGGAGCTCAAGTACCTCGCGCAGAGCCGGCTCGCCCAGCTCGCCGAGGAGGTCGAGCGCAAGCGCCGGGGGATGCTCGCGAATCCCCGGACCGAGACGTGGCTCCGCCGGCCCCCGACGCCGCTCGCCCCCCCGCGCCCATGGACCGGAGGAGACGCGACGATCCGGGTCGCCCCGGGGCGCACCTACCTCGTGCGAGAGCCGCGCCCGAAGAAGTCCCTCGAGATCGTCGGCGCGGCCGCCGACCGCTTCGCGTCGGTCCTCTGGATCACGGCGACGCCGGGCGCGCTTCCCGGCGTCCCGACCGAAAAGGTCGCCCGTCTCGCGGTCTCCGCCGGGACGGACGGGCCGTCGATCGAATCGCTGGGCGGCGAGGTCCGCCGACGGCTGCAGGACGTCCCGTCGACCCTCGTCTACCTCGACGGGATGGAGGCGGTCGTGCTCGCGTCCGACGCGGGCACGGCGCTCCGCTTCGTCCAGTGGATCCTCGAAGAGGCCCCGCCCGAGTCGGCCGCCGTCGTGGCCTCGGTCCACCCGGGGACCCTCGAGGCGAAAGAGCTCGGCGTACTGGAGCATTCCTTTCAAGTGGTCCTGTGAACGATGCCCGATCGGGCATGCGGATCGCGCTGTTCACCGATTCGTACCGACCGACCCGCGACGGCGTCGCGGTCGTGGTCGACGGGCTCGCGCGGGCGCTGACCCGCCGGGGCCACGAGGTCGCCATCGTCTGCCCCCAGTCCACGCAGGGGCCCGCGCGGGAGGTTCCCGACGAGGGAGTGCGCGTCCTGCGGGTCCGCTCCCACCCACTCCCTCTGTACTCCGAGTACCGGTCCCCGTTCGTCGTGAGCCTCGCCCGCACGCTCCGCCGGGGCGGGCTCGGGGGCTGGGCGGAGGTGGTGCACCTGCACACTCCGGGGATGATCGGCACGGCGGGGTTCTTCGTGGCCCGTCGGAGCGGCCGTCCGACCGTCGGGACCTACCACACCGCCTTGGGGGCGATGCGAGAGAGCGTCGCCCCGAAGTGGGGGACCGGAGCGTTCTTCCGCGTCGCCGAGTGGTGGAGCCTGGGACTCTACTGGCGGTGCGACCGGACGACGGCGCCGACGGGGCTCGCCCGCGACGAGATCGCCCGGCGCGCGCGCAAGCCGTTCCGACCCCCGATCGAGGTCGTCCCGAACGGGATCGACGCGAGCCGGTTCTCTCCGGGCGCGAGCGGGCCGGACTGGCGCGCCCGCACGGGGCTGGGGGCCGTCCCCCTCGTCACCTACCTTGGACGGCTGACGATCGACAAAGGGATCCACCGATTCCTGGACGCGGTCGCGGAGGTCGCGAAGCGGCGGGAGATCGCGGTGCTCGTCGGGGGGCGCGGGCCGGAAGAGTCCGCGGTGCGCGCGCGCCTGGCGAACGAGGAGAGCCTCGCCCGGTGCGCTCGCTTCGTCGGGGGGGTCGAGGAGGGGGAGAAGCCGGCGCTGCTCGCGCAATCCGACCTCTTCGTGCTGCCCTCGACGAGCGACACCTCGAGCGTGGCCCTCCTCGAGGCGATGGCCTGCGGGATCGCCGTCATCGGACCCGCCGAGGGCGGGCCCGCCGAGATCGTGCGCGATGGGTGGAACGGGCGGCGGGTGCCGATGCGGGAGGAGGGGGCGCTGCGGACGGCGATCGAGGAGCTGCTGGACGACCCGACGGCGCGGCGACGGCTCGGGGAGCACGGACGGGAGTTCGTCCAGGCGAACGCCTCGATCGACCGGATGGCGGCACGATTCGAGGAGGTCTATCGCTCGCTCGCCCGCGCGCCGCGATGAACCGGCGGGCGGGGGATGGGCCTGTCGGGATTCTCCGCCCCGGGGGCGTTCCCCCGGAGGCCTTTGAACCCGAGTGTGCTGGCTTAGAAGGCCAGTGCTTGGTCCGGGCTAAGCTACAGGCCCGGCTCCCGCACGCGGTTCCTCGGGCTTAACGGTTCTCTCGGGCGCGGCGAGAGCGCCCGGGCCGACGCGACCAGGTGGGCCAGCCGGAGCGGCTCGGGCCAGAGTCCGCGCACCGTCGCGCGCGCGAGGAGGGCGGCGGCATCCCGCGACGGTGCCCCCACGCTGCTCGCCCGGATCGGGCGCGCGGTCGTCGGGACCCGGAAGAGCCGGTGCCGAAAGAGCAATCGCTCCCGTCGGGCCGCGTCCCGGGGGAACCAGCGGCGGAGGGCGCGCCGGATCCGCGTCCGATCCGGATCCCCCCGGGTCACGGCGATCACGGGCCAGCCGATCGCCCGGTGGAGCCGGTCGAGGTCGACGACGTTGAACCCGCCGACGACGACCCCATCGAGCAGCACGGCCCGCAGGTCCTCCCGATGGCCGGTCGACCGGATCAGCTCGACGATCCGATCCGTCGCATCGCGTCCGTCGACCGTGACGGAGCCGACCCGGATCGCCTCGATCGACGCGGGGAGGGAGAGAACGACCGCCGCGATCGGGGCGCGCCGATCGGTCCGGGAAAACCGTCCGTCGTCGACCGCGACCAGGCGGACGTGCGGCTTGGCGAGCGCCCGCCGTAAGGATATGAAGCGGTCCCGCGTCGGTCGTCGCGCATGGCGGACCCCCCTCCGACGGCGCTTCGGTGCCCCCGCTGCGGAGCGGACGCCGGCGCGCGGGGGCCCCCGTCGCCGTGGTTGACCTACCGAGCGTGCCCGTCGTGCGGTCATTCGATCGCGATCGCCCCGGCGCTCGTCGCGCCGCCGCGCTACACGTGGGAAGTCTACCCCGGGCTATATCCTCCGCAGCCCCGGCTCCGCGCCCCCGAGGTCCGCTGGCGGCGGCTCTTGATCCCGGTGCTGCTCGCGATCGCCCTCGGCACCGCCGGGCTCGTGGCGCTGACGGTCGGCGACGCGAGCGCGAGCTCGCAGAACGCCAGCTTTCAATTGAGCGGCACCGTGGCGTCGTCCCGTGGGGCGCCGCTGGCGGGAGCGAACCTCGTGCTCGTCGACGAGGCGGGAACCGTCCTTGGGACGACCGCATCGAACGGGAGCTTCTCGTTCCCCGGCGTCCCGACCGGGGGATTCAACCTGAGCGTCTCCATGAGCGGCTACCAGACCGCGATCGTTCTTGGCTACGTGTCGCCGGGGTATTCGACCGGGAACCAGGGGATCCAGATCACGCTCGTCCCGGGGTCGGGGTCGAGCACCACCGCGCTCGCGGCCTTCCCGAACCTCGAGACGATGCTGGCGGTGGTCGGCGCCGCGGCGGTCGCCTTCGCCGTCTGCGCGCTCGTCGCGGGGATCGCGGCGGCCATCGTCCGCCGCCAGGACCGCCCGGCCCTGGCGCTGATCGGGTCCCTCGCGGGCCTCGGCCCGCTCGCGACCCTCTTCGGCACCGGGGTCTGGGGGGCGTTCCCGATGCTGCTCTTCGTGAGCCTCGCGATCGGCGCCCTCGCCGCGTTCGCGGCCGTCCTCAGCTGGATCGAGCTCCTCCAGATCGGCGACCGCGCGGACCGGGCGGCGCCGTAGCGGATCGGGATCGGGTCACTCGCGGTCCGAGAGGGGGCGCCGGCCCCGGAACCCCTCGTCGAGCGGATGGTAGAACGCGACCCGGTCCTCCCCGCTCTTCCAGCAGAGGTAGACGACCGCGCCGCCCCGTCGCGCATAGAAGTCGACGAGGCCCCCTTCGAGATCCTTGACCTCGATGCCGTCGCGCTTGAGCCCCTCCAGGGTCTCCTCGAGCCGCCGCGTGAGCGCCGCCCACTCCTGATCGAGCCGGTCCTTGTGCTTGCGGTCGGGGATGTCGCGGGCATCGATCTCGGCGCCCCAGAGGCCCCGGAGCCGCCGCTCTTCCGTGTGGACCACGCGCAGCCGTTCCACCCAGGTCCGCATCTCGGGCAGGAGCTCGGCGAGCTGCGCGATCCGCTCGTTCGCTTGCGGGACCGTCCAAAGGCGCACGGTCTTGGCCTGGCCGATCTCGTCCGCGGACTCTCGCTTCGCCATCGCGTTCCCCCCCCGATCCTCCAAGAGCGCGGACCCCGTATATACGGTGGCGATAGGGATCGAGTAACCGTCTAGGCGCGGTCGTGCGGTACCTCGATCGCGGGCCATCCTTTCGCGCGGTACTGCCGCAGGACCTCGGATCCGTGGGCGGCGTCGCGCACCTCGAGGTCCAGCTCGACGCTCACCTCCCCGGGGGGTCGGTCCGGCGACTCGCGGCCGTGGCGGATCTGCCGCACGTTCGCCTGCGCCTCCGAGGCGACGAGGAGGAAGTCCGCGAGCTGGCCCGGGACGTCGTGGAGCGACGAAGCGAGCCGCAAGAGGCGGCCCTCGCTCGCGAGGCCGATGAACAGGATGCGATCGAGCACGAACGGATCGAGATTGCCTCCGCTCACCACGAGCACGGTCGGCCCGTCCCGCGCGAGTTCGGGATGCTCGAGGAGGCCGGCGAAGCTGGCGGCCCCGGCGCCTTCCGCCAGGACCTTCGCCTGTTCGAGCAGGAGGAACGCCGCTCGGGCGATCGTTCGTTCGTCCACGGTGCGCGCGATCGCGCCGGCCGCCGCGAGGATCCGGAAGGGGAGGTCGCCGATGTGGCGCGTGGCGAGCCCGTCGGCGAACGTCACCGGCCGTGGGCCGATGACGACGCGTCCTTGGGTGAGCGACGGGAGCAGGGTCGACGCGCCGGCCGGTTGGATGCCCACGATCTCGGCCGTCGAGCCGCGCTGTCGGACGGCGCTCGCGATCCCGGCAAGGAGCCCCCCGCCGCCGACGCCGGCGACGATCCGCCGCACGTCCGGAAGCTCGTCGAGGATCTCGAGGCCGATCGTCCCCTGCCCGGCGACGACCGCGGGATCGTCGTACGGGTGCACGAACGTACGGTTCTCCTTCGTCGCGAGCGACACGGCGTGCTCGTAGGCGTCATCGTAGTCCGCGCCCGAGAGGATCACCTCCGCCCCGAGCGCCCGGGTCGCGCTGACCTTGAGCGGCGAGGCGTGGGTCCCCATCACGATCGTCGCCGGAATGCCGAAATGCCGCGCGGCCCACGCAACGCCCTGCGCATGGTTCCCGGCCGACGCCGCCACCACCCCTCGGCGGCGCGTCTCCGTGTCCAGGAGGGCGATCTTGTTGAGGGCCCCCCGCAACTTGAACGCCCCGGTCCGCTGGAGGTTCTCTAGCTTGAGGTAGAGGGGAGCATCGCCCAGCTCGGGCCACGAAGGGGCCCGCAGCAACGGGGTTCGGATCACTTCCGAAGCGATGCGGCTTCGAGCGCCGTCGACGTCGATCGCGTCCCACGGGGAGTCCTCGCGCATCGGCCACCGTTCGCCGGCCACGCGCGCGCGGCCCCATGAGCGTTCCGTGCGCCAAAGGCCCGGGTCCGGCGTCCGAGCGAGAAGTGCTCGGGCGATCGGTCGGCGAGAAACGTCGCGTTCTCTCTCGGCGTCGGCGTTTCTTCCACGAGGCATTATATAGGGCACACTTTTCCCCGGCCCCCACCGGAGGCAGGACCCCCTATCGACCTATGGCACGACGGCATCGACCCCGGCGAGGTTCCCTCGCCTTTTCTCCCCGCTCGCGCGCGTCGCGGGTCCTCCCCCGTGTTCGCTCCTACGGACCGGGGGCGAAGGCCCCGAGCGTGGAAGGGTTCGCCGGATTCAAGGTGGGCATGAGCCACGCGTTCATCGTCGACTACCGCAAACGCTCGACGACCGCGAACCAGGAGGTGGCGGTACCGGTGACCGTGGTCGAGGTTCCCCCGCTCCGCGTCGTCGGCGCTCGCATTTACGCGCGAGCTCCGTACGGGATGCGCGTCGCGGGGGAGGTCTGGGGCGACTCCCCTTCGGAAGACCTCGCGCGACGCATCCCGAAGCATCCGGCGAGCTCCCCCGAGGCGATCGCGAAGTTCGCGGCGCTCGAAGGGAGCGAGGTCCGTCTGATCGTTCACACGCAACCGTCGCTCGTCACGGGCAGCCCGTCCAAGACCCCCACGCTCTTCGAGGTCCGGGTCGGCGGAGAGAAGTTCGACGAGCGCCGCGCACACGCCGTGAAGCTCCTCGGCCAGGAGCTGCGCGCGGAGGACCTCGCCAAGGAAGGGGAGTTCCTGGACGTGCTCGGCGTCACGAAGGGGTTCGGGTTCCAGGGACACATCCAGCGCTGGGGCGTCAAGCTCCAGCCCCGGAAGAACTCGAAGCATCGCCGGATGATCGGAACGCTCGGTCCGCACAACCCGAGCTTCGTGAGCTACCGGATCCCGCAGGCCGGTCAAACCGGGTACCATCGCCGCACGCAGTTCAACATGCGGGTCCTCAAGGTGGTGAAGGACCCTCGCGTCGACCCGATCACTCCGGCCGGCGGATTCCCGCACTACGGCGAGGTCCGCAGCTCCTGCCTCGTTCTCCACGGGTCGCTCCCGGGCCCGGCAAAGCGCCTCCTGCGGTTCCGCACGCCGCTGCGCAGCCACGTCTCCTCGGTCGAGAAGGTCGACCTGCGCTACTTCAGCGTCCGTTCGAAGCAAGGGGCCTAGCGATGGCGAAGGAAGCGCAAGCGGCCCCGACCGGGCCGGTCGAACACCCGAGCCCGCACCACCGCGCGCACCTCTACGACCTGCAGGGGAAGAGCCACGCGACGGTCGCCCTCCCTCTGGCGTTCAGCGAACCGGTCCGCGTCGACCTGATCCGCAAGGCGGTCGACGTCGCCCGCAGCCACCGGCGGCAGCCGTACGGGACCAGCCTGACCGGGGGCCGGCGGCACTCCGTCGAGTGGTCCGGCAAGGGTCGCGGGGTCTCGCGCACGCCGCGCCTGATGGATTCGATGACGGGGGCCCAGGCTCCGAACACCGTCGGCGGTGGGCAAGCGCATCCCCCGCGAGTCGAGCGGATCTGGGCGAAGAAGATCAACACCAAGGAACGCCGGCTCGCGTTCGCGAGCGCGCTCGCGGCGACCCGGGTCGCCCCCCTGGTCCAGTCGCGCGGCCATGAGGTTCCGAAGGACGCTCATCTTCCCTTGGTCGTCGAAACCCCGGTCGAGGAGATCGGCACGACGGCCGACGCCCGCGCCTTGCTGGAGCGCTTCGAGCTCTGGAGCGACGTCGAGCGCGCGAGCGACCGGACCCACATTCGGGCCGGTCGAGGGAAGCGGCGCGGCCGGGTCCGCCGGACCCCCCGCAGCCTGCTGGTCGTCACGAGCGGCCCGGGACGCGCGAAGGGGTTCCGGAACCTCCCGGGCGTGGACGTCGTCACGGTCCACCGGCTCGCCACGGAGGACCTCGCGCCGGGCGGAGACCCCGGGCGCATGACCCTCTTCTCGCACGCCGCCCTCGAAACGCTGCGCGCTCGCTTGGGAGAGGCCAGCCCATGAGCGAGCTCCGGCACCGCATCCTCCTGCACGCGTACGTCACCGAGAAGTCGATGGACGAGATGGAGCGGCAGAACAAGCTCGAGTTCGTCGTCGACCGGCGCGCGACCCGCGCGCAGGTCAAGCGAGCGATCGAGGAGCTGTACCGCTGCAAGGTCGACAAGGTGAACACGAAGATCGTCCGCGTGGGGAAGGTCGCTACGGTGCGACTCACCAAGGAGTACTCGGCCGAGGACATCGGCTCGCGCGCCGGGGTGTTCTGATGGGAAAGCGCATCATCTCTCGGCGTCGGGGGGCCGGTACCGGCCGGTATCGCTCGCCGAGCCACCGCCATCACGGACCGATCTACCACCCGGGCCCGTCGGTCGTGGGGGAGGGCCGGGTCGTCGGCATCGTCATGGCCCCGGGGCGAACGGCGCCGGTCGCGGAGGTCCAAGGCCCCGATGGGAAGGTGCACCGGACGCTCGCGATGGCGGGCCTCGCCACCGGAGATCCCGTCGCGTTCCAGCGGGGAGCGGTCGGCCGCGGCTCGATCCTCCCGCTCGCCGAGGTCCCCGACGGAACCCTCGTTTCGAACCTCGAGGTCAAGCCGTTCGACGGCGGCCGGCTCGTCCGGGCGGCCGGCACGAGCGCGCTCGTCGTGGCCCACCAAGGCAAGGAGGTCACGGTGCAGCTCCCGAGCGGGGCGTTCAAGACGCTCCTCGCCACCTGCCGGGCCCAGGTCGGGGCGGTCGCCGGCGGGGGCCGCCTCGAGCGGCCGATCATCAAGGCCGGTAAGAAGTTCTGGGCGACGCGCACGCTGGCGCGCGCGCCGTTCAAGGTCCGCGGCGTGGCGATGAACCCCGTCAACCATCCGTTCGGGGGCGGCGCGCACCAGCACGTCGGCCGTCCGAGCACGGTCTCGAGCGGGACGTGGCCCGGGGCGAAGGTCGGACGGTTCTCCCGCTCGCAGCGTCGCAAGCGGCGCGGACGCGGGTCGGCGTAGGGAGGTCGAGATGGCGAAAGCGCGGAAGGGAAAGAAGGTCGAAGCGCGACGGAAGCGGGAGTACTCCTACCGGGGGCTCTCTCTCTCCCAGCTCAAGGAGATGAGCCTCCCCGAGCTCGCGCAGGTCCTCCCGTCCCGCGCCCGACGCTCGATCCGACGCGGGTTCACGACCGAGGTCCAGCGGTTCCTCGAGCGGATGCGCGAGACGCCGACCGAGAAGGTCGTCCGGACCCACACGCGCGACGCGCTCGTCCTGCCGGAGCACGTGGGGCGACGCGTCGCCATCCACACCGGCAAGGAGTTCAAAGAGGTCGAGATCCGCCCGGAGATGATCGGACACTACTTCGGCGAGTTCGCGCTCACCCGCCGGTTCGAGAAGCACTCGGGTCCGGGCGTCGGCGCGACGCGCTCGAGCAAGTTCATGCCGCTCAAGTGAGAGGAGAAGGTTCGTTCGTTCCATGAAGGGATACACCTACCGGTCGCAGTCGGGGATCGCCGTGGCCCGGGCCTTGGGGTGGGAGCTCCCGATCTCCCCGAAGAAGAGCTACGAGGTCCTCAACGCGATCCGGGGCCTCCCGCTCGACCGCGCGCGCCGCGTGCTCGAGGAGGCTCGCGACGGCGAGCGGGCGATCCCGTTCCGCCGCTACAACCAGGAGACGGCCCACCACCGCGGCGTCGGGCCCGGACGCTTCCCCGGGAAGGTCTGCCGCCACGTCCTTCAGGTCCTCCAGAACGCCGAGTCGAACGCGGAGTACGAGGGGCTCGATGTCGATCGTCTCTACGTGCGCACCGCCGCCGCGGCCCGGGGCCGCATCGTGAAAGCGCGGATGCCGCGTGCGCAGGGACGCGCTACGCCGTGGAACGAGCAGACGACGCACATCGAGATCGTGCTCGCGGAGGCGAAGGAGAGCTCATGAGCGCCGAGCGCAAGGTCATTCAGGAAGCGACCCGGCGGGTGCTGCTCAAGGATTTCCTCGTCCGCGAAAGCGCTCGCGCCGGTTTCGGCGGGCTCGACATCCAGCGGACCCCCATGGGAACGCGCGTCACGCTCATTTGCGAGCGGCCCGGGATCCTCATCGGCCGCCGCGGCGAGATCATCAAGCGCTTGACCGAGGACATCCAGAAGCGCTTCGCCCTCGACAACCCGCAGATCGAGGTCCAGGAGGAGCGGCAACCGTCGCTCAACGCGCAGCTGATGGCCGAGAAGCTCGCGAGCACGCTGGAGCGGGGCTGGCACTTCCGTCGGGCGGGCCACTCGACCGTCCGCCGCATCATGGAGTCGGGCGCGCGAGGGTGCCAGGTCATCCTGTCGGGGAAGCTGACCGGGGAGCGGCACCGGACCGAGCGGTTCAAGGCCGGCACGATCAAGTACTGCGGCGACGGCGTTCGCCTGTTCATCGGGAAGGGGTTCTACCAGGCCCGGCTCAAGCCCGGCGTCATCGGCGTCAACGTCTGGATCATGACGCCGAACGCGAAGCTCCCCGACGAGATCAAGGTCAAAGCCGTCCCCGAGCGCCCGAAGAGCGTTCCCGCCCCCGAGCTCCCCCCGCTGGGCGACGTCGAGGCGGGAGGGGCGGACGCCCCCGAGGGGACCCTGCCATGACGCTCCTCCGGATGAAGGAACTGCGCGCGCTCTCGGACGAGGAGCTGCGGGCGAAGATCGCCGACGCCGAAGGAGACCTGCTGCGGGAGCGGGGGGTCGCCGCGATGGGCGGGGCGCCTCCGAGTCCGGGGCGGATGCGCGCGCTCCGCACGAACGTGGCCCGCGCCCTCACCGTCCTCGGGGAGCGGGAGCGCGCCGCCCGAGCGGGCGCCGCGCCGTCGTCCGCGCGACTCGCCTAACGACGACGGGACACGGTCGGAGGGGCATGGCGCGCGCGTCCGTCCGGATCGAGGGGTCGCTCGAGCTCCGCGAGGCGCTCGCCGGGGAGCTCATCGGGTCCGCGGTCGATCTCCGCGCCGCCCCCGGCGTCGCCGACCTTCCGCTCGAGGGGACGATCGTCGATGAGACCCAGGAGATGTTCGAGATCGAGACGCGGCCCCGCGGGCGGACGATCTGGGTCGCGAAGGCCGGACTCGGGGGGACGATCCTCCGGGAGGACCGCGAGTTACCGTTAAATGGGGATGCTCTTCGCTTCCGACCTCAGGACCGAACCAAGCGGTTGCTCCAGGCCGGTCCTCGGAGACCCCGATGAGCGCTTCTTCCGCACCGTCGACCCGCCGGGCCCGGGACATCGGTCTCGACGTCCGCGCACCTCGGACCCCGTGCGACGACCGTCACTGTCCGTTCCACGGCCGCCTGTCCGTGCGGGGCCAGGTGATCGAAGGTACGCTGGTCTCGACCTCGATGCAACGGACGAGCGTGGTCGAGCGCATCCTGCTGACCTACGTTCCGAAGTACGAGCGCTACGAGAAGCGGCGGCGCCGCTATCTCGCGCACGCGCCCCCGTGCCTCTCCATCCCGATCGGGCACCGGGTCCGGATCGCGGAGACCCGCCCGCTCTCCAAGCTCGTCACGTTCTGCATCGTCGAGGACCTCGGCGTCGCGGCGCACCGCTCCGCGGGGGAAGAAGCGCCGGAAGTCGCCGCGCCCGAGACGCCGGCGGGAGGGGCCGCGTGAAGGGCCTCGCCGGTCGCCGGAGCCGCGGCCTCCCCAAAGGCGCGCGCCTCGATTGCGTCGACAACACCGGAGCGAAGATCGTCGAGATCATCGCCGTCCGGAACTGGCACGGGACCCATCGACGCTACCCGCGGGCGGGGGTCGCGGACCTCGTGATCGTCTCCGTCAAGAAAGGGACCCCCGAGATGCGTCGCCAGGTCCTGCACGCCGTCATCGTTCGCAGTCGTGCGCCGGTCCACCGGCCGGACGGCACCCGCCTCGAATTCGAGGACAATGCCGCCGTGATCACGACCGAGACCGGAGAGATCAAGGGCTCGCAGATCAAGGGCCCGGTCGCCAAGGAGGCGGCCGAACGTTGGCCGCGGATCGCGGCGGCGTCCTCGATCATCGTGTAGACGGGAGGGAGGAGTCGATGGCGATCTCACCGCACTCTCCCCGCCGTCAGCGTCGGATGCTCTACACGGCCCACACCGCGCAGCGCCGCAAGCGCATGACCGTCCCGCTCAGCAAGGACCTGCGCGCGCGCTTCCACCGGCGATCGCTGCCGGTCCGCAAGGGCGACACCGTCCGGATCCTTCACGGAAGCTTCGAAGGACGCGAGGAACGCGTCGCCGCGGTCGATCGCCGGCGCCTCGCGGTCACGCTCGACAACGTCACCCTCAAGACCGGGGAGAGCAAGCAGACGGCGCTCCCCGTACGCACCGCCGGTCTTGTGATCGTGCGGCTCAACCTCGCGGATCCCTGGCGACGCCGCCTGCTCCGGGTGACCGAGGCCGAGCTGACGCCCGAGGAGCGGGGCGAAGAATCCCCCGCGCCGGCCGAGACCCCCGCGGCGCCGGCCGAGCTGGGCGCATCCTCTTCGCCCGCGGCAGAGCCCGCCGCGCCGGCGAAAGAGGAGGACGACGACGCGCTCGAAGATCTCCTCGAGGACGACGACGCCGAGGAGGAAGACGAGGAGGCGGACGAAGCGCCCACCCGACCGAGCGCTCGCCCCCGGGGAGGGAAGAAGAAGGCATGACCCGCCGGATGAAGCGCCGGGCGTCGCCCCGGACCTGGACGACCCCCCGCAAGGGGACGAAGTGGATCCGCCGGCCGTCTCCGGGCCCGCACGCTCAGGAGGAGTCGATCCCGCTGGTGCTGGTGCTCCGAGACGTACGCCGCGTGGTGGCGAACGCCCGGGAGGCGCGCATCCTCGCGCGGACGGGGACCGTGAAGGTCGACGGGTCGATCGTGCACGATCTCGCGCGCGGTCTGGGCCTGATGGACACGCTCAGCTTCGCCGCCCCGCTCGATAGCCACTATCGGATCGTCAAGGACCGACGCAACAAGCTCCAGCTGGTTCCGATCCCGGCCGCGGAAGCGACGACCAAGCTCGCGCGCGTCCGCTTCAAGCACACCGTCCGCGGAGGACGGGTCGAGGTCACCCTCCACGATGGACGGAACCTTCTCGTCCCGGCCGGCTCGCCGTACCGCGTCGGGGACACGCTCAAGATCGAACTCCCGAGCCAGAAGGTCCAGCGGCACATCCCGCTCTCCCCCGGACAGCTGGCCTACGTCAGCGGAGGGACGCACGTCGGGGAGCTCGGGCACGTCGAGCGCGTCGAGGTGCGCAACTCTTCGCAGCCGAACCTCGTCCACTTCAAAGAGGGGTTCTCCACCATCAAGGAGTACGTCTTCGTCGTCGGCGAGACGACCCCCCTCGTCACGCTCCAGGAGGCGCTCGCCCAATGAGCGCCCCGGCGAGCGGGGCCGCGAAGCCCGCGATCCCGGCCCTCGACAACCCGCTCCGCCAGATCCGGATCATCAAGGTCGTGGTGAACGCGGGCGTGGGAGAGTCCGGCGAAGCCCGCACCAAGGCCGAGAAGGTCCTCGAGATGGTGACCCACCAGAAGCCGGTCGCCACCCGAGCGCGATCGACCAACCGCGACTTCGGGATCCGGCAGGGGCAGGAGATCGGCGCCAAGACGACGCTCCGCGGGGCGCGCGCGACCGACTTCCTCGAGCGTGCCTTCGAAGCGCGCGACCGCCAGCTCGATCCGGACTCGATCGACCGGTTCGGCAACTTTTCGTTCGGCATCGCCGATTACACCGATTTTGCCGGGATGAAGTACGATCCGCAGATCGGCATTCATGGGATGGACATCGCGGTCGAGCTCGGCCGCGCCGGCTGGCGGGTCCGGGACCGCCGCGTCCGGTCGGTCCCGATCCCGAAGGGCCTGCGGTCGAGCCGGGACGAGACGCGCAAATTCCTGGCGGAGCGGTTCCGCGTGACGTTCGTGGAGTGAGCCATTGAAGCCGAAGAAGCAGTTTGGACGGAAGGAAGGATGCCTGCGCTGCGACCGCAAGCGAGGCATCGTGCGGCGCTACGGCCTGCACGTCTGCCGCCAGTGCTTCCGCGAGGTCGCGCGCGACCTAGGATTCCGCAAGTACCAGTAGGGTCCCCATGACGATGCATCAGGATCTTCTCAACGACTCGCTCGTCGCGCTCCGCCACGGCGACCGCGGCGGCAAGCCTCAGGTGGTGCTGGAGCCGACGTCGCGGCTCCTCGGCGAAGTGCTGCGGATCCTCCGCGAGCACCGCTACATCTCCGACTTCGCGTTCGTCGAGAACGGCCGGGGCGGCCGCTACGAGGTCACGCTCTCGCGCCGCATCAACCACTGCGGGGTCATCAAGCCCCGCATCTCCGTGGCGTACCGCGACCTCGAGCGCTACGAGTCGCGCTACCTGCCCGCGCAGGACTTCGGTCTGCTCGTGCTGAGCACGCACCGGGGGATCGTTACCCACCAGGAAGCCCGGGCGCAGAAGCTCGGCGGGAGGCTGCTCGCCTATGTCTACTGACCTTACGGTCGCCGAGGTACCGGTGCCGTCGGGGGTCCGCTTCCAGGTCCAGGGGACCACCCTCGTCGCGCAGGGCCCGTTGGGCACGATCCGCCGGCCGTTCCCGGCCGACGCGATCGAGCTCGCCACCCGCGACGCTCGGGCGACCCTGACGCTGCGCCTGCCGGCCCATCGGAAGAAGTCGCGCGCGCTGCTGCGCGCGTGGGAGGCACACCTCCGCAACCTCGCGGGCGGCCTCAGCGTCGGCGTCGAGGCGAGGATGAAGATCGTGGCCGCGCACTTCCCGATGAAGGTCGCCGTCAAGGGCGAGGAACTCATCATCGAGAACTTCCTCGGGGAGAAGCACCCGCGCACCGCGCCGCTGCGCGCCGGAACGAAGGCGACCGTCGACGGCGAGTTCGTGATCCTGAGCGGGAACGACGTCGAGCAGGTCGGCCAGAGCGCCGCCAACATCGAGCGCGCGACGCACATCCGCGACTACGATCCGCGCGTCTTCCAGGACGGGATCTATCTCGTCGAGCACGCCCACCTCAAGGAGGCGAGCGGATGAGCGACGAGGCGTCGCCCACGGCCGCGACGGCGCCGCGCCGTCGCCCGAAGAAGGTCGCGGACCCGGAGGGCGACGCCCCCCGCACGAGCCCGCCCGCGAAGGAGAAGGAGACCTCCCTCGCCCCGAAGACGAAGTCGTCTCCTGCCGAGGAGGCCGAGGCGCCCCGGAGCCCGAAACGACCGACGCTCGATGCGGCGACCGCCCGCGCCCTGTGGGTCCGCGACGAGACCGATCGCCGCCGGCCGCTCTTCGTCCGCCAGGCCGCGCACCGGTACGCGCGGATCGGACGGGACGGCGCGTGGCGACGCCCGCGCGGGCTGCAGTCGAAGCAGCGCCGCCACTACGGGTACCGCCCGACGGTCGTGAGCATCGGGTATCGTTCGCCGGCCCGCGCGCGCGGCCTCGTCCCGAGCGGATTCCGCCCGATCGTGGTCCGGACGACCCAGGACCTTGCGGCCGTGGACGCCCTCAAAGAGGCCGTGTACATCGCGCGCACCGTCGGCACCCGACGCCGCCTCGTGCTCGAAGAAGCCGCCCGCAAGCTCGGCATCCACATTCTCAACCCGATCGCGACCCCCCAAGCGGAGGAGTAGCGCGGAATGCCGGATCTCTCCAACCAGCGTCGGATGGCCTCCCTCCTTCTCAAGTGCGGGGAGAATCGGGTCTGGATCGATCCCGCGCGCGCGGAAGAGCTCGGCGACGCGGTCACGCGCGCGGATGTCCGCGCTCTGATCAAGAGCGGGGCGATCCGGCGGCGCGCGGTCCTCGGGACGAGCCGCGGGCGCGCTCGCCAGCACCACGCCGAGGTCGCGAAGGGACGTCACTCCGGCCCCGGTTCCCGCCGCGGCACCCCGGCGAGCCGGGTCCCGGACAAGGAACGTTGGATGCGCCGGATCCGCGCGCAACGCGAGCTGTTGCGCGAGCTTCGCACGTCGGGGGCGATCCCGGCGGCGGTGTACCGGACCTTCTATCGTCAGGCGAAGGGCGGAATGTTCCGCAGCCGCGCCCACTTGCGCCTCAATCTCCGGCTCGCCGGGCACCTGCCGGCGGGAGGGACCACCGCATGAGCACCGGTCCTCGCTATCGGGTCCCGATGCGGCGGCGGCGCGAGGGCCGGACCGACTACCGCATCCGGCTCAAGCTTCTCAAGAGCGGTTCGACCCGAGCGGTCGTCCGCATCTCCCATCGCCGGGTCCACGTCGCGCTGGTCGACTACGACCCGATCGGGGACCGGGTCGTCGCGCAGGCCACGAGCGTCGAGCTCGACCCGATCGGCTTTCCGGCGACGAGCCGCGCGTCGACGCCCGCGGCGTACCTCACCGGCTACTTGGCCGGGCTCCGCGCGAAGGCGGCCGGGCACGCCGAGGCGATCCTCGATCTCGGCGTGCGGCACCCCTCGCCGGGGGGACGGGTGCTCGCGTCGCTCAAGGGGCTCCTGGACGCGGGGGTCACGATCCCGCACGGGGAGACGAAATTCCCCCCGGCGGACCGCCTGAACGGGACCCACCTCCCGAACCACCTTCCCGAACCTCTCGAGGCGTACAAGATGAAATTGCCGAGCATCGCGGAGCGACCGCCGGAGAGCCGTCCGTGACCCCCGCCGCGATGTCCACCGGATCCGAGCCCTCCGGGCGCCCCGGGGCTCCCGCCCCAGCCCCGTGGATCCCGAAGACCGAGCTCGGCCGCCGCGTTGCGGCCGGCGAGCTGACGACGATGGGCGCGGTGCTGGCGACCGGGTTGCGGCTCCGCGAGCCGCAGATCGTCGACAAGCTCCTGCCCGGCCTCCACGACGAGGTCCTCGACGTCAACATGGTCCAGCGGATGACCGACTCCGGCCGCCGGTTCAAGTTCGCCGTCACGGTCGTGGTGGGGAACGGCGACGGATTCGTCGGCATCGGGAGGGCGAAGGGCCGCGAGGTCGGCCCGACGATCCGTCGCGCCATCGACCGCGCGAAGCTCGGGATCATCGAGATCCTGCGCGGATGCGGGAGCTGGGAGTGCGGGTGCGGCCGGTCGCATACCGTTCCGTTCCAGGTCGCCGGACGCAGCGGGTCGGTCGTCGTCACGCTCAAGCCGGCGCCCCGCGGCGTCGGGCTCGCGGTGGGGGACGTGGTGAAGCCGATCCTCCGCTTCGCCGGGATCACCGACGCGTGGGGGTACACCGACGGCCACACGAAGACGACCGTCAATTACGCCCAGTCCGCCTACGAGGCCTTGGTGCAGCTCGCCAGCCTCAAGGTCCCGCCGGAGGACGCCGAACGTCTCAAGATCGTTCGCGGATCCGTCGGCAGCTCGATCCTCCCGCCGAAGGAGGAGGGGGCCCGCCCGATGCGACGCGGCCCCGGCGGCCGCCGCGGCGGCCCGGGTCGCGGGCCGATGCGACCGGGACCGGGGCGAGGACCTCCGCGGGCCGCGCCCGCGGGATCGAGCGGCGGACGAGGAGGATAGCGACGACGATGGCGTGGTTGGTCATTCGGGTCCGGGGGACCCTGCACGCGCGGGGCGACATCACCGATACGTTGCGGTTCCTGCACCTGACCCGCCCGAATCATGCGACGGTCGTCGCCGAGCGCCCCGACGTCCGCGGGATGCTCCACAAGGTCCAAGGATACATCACCTGGGGCGAGGTCGATACGCCGACGCTCGAGCTGCTGCTGCGCCAGCGGGGGGTCGCCACCGACGGCCGCTCGCTCGGGGCGCCCGCGGCGACCGGCGCCAGCGCGCCCGCGCTCGGGCCGCTCGCGCAGCGGGCGCTCTCCGAGGGGCTCGACCACGTCCCCGAGGTCCGTCCGCTCTTCCGCCTCAAGGCGCCGACCGGCGGGTGGCGCTCCACGAAGAAGCCGTTCCGGCTCGGGGGCGCGCTCGGCTACCGCGGCGCGGCGGTCAACGATCTCGCGCGGAAGATGGTCTGAGGAGGGTCGAACGATGCCGAGTCGCACACGGAAGTTCCGGGGGCTCCGCACCCACGGGCGCGGGATCAAGGCGGGTCGAGGGGCGGGCAAGCAGGGAGGCCGCGGGAACGCGGGGCTCCACAAGTACAAGTTCAAGTCGATGCTCATCTACGCCCCCGACCACTTCGGCCGCCACGGCTTCAAGCGGCCGCCCGAGATCGTAGCGCGGCCCACCGCGCTGAACGTCGGCGAGCTCGAGGGGTTCGTCCCGATCCTCGAGGCCGCCGGAGCGATCCGGCGGGACGGGGAAACCTACGTCGCCGATCTCGCGAAGGTCGGCGTCGATCGCTTGCTCGGCCGCGGGGCCCCGCTGCGTCCCTGGAAGGTCTACGTCGCGCACGCGAGCCAGCACGCCGCCGAAAAGGTCACCATCCTGACCGAACCCCCCGCCGGGGCCGCCCGCCCGTAGAGTATATAATCGACCCACCGGCTCCGAGCGTTCTCGATGGTGGAAGAGGAGATCCCGCGCAACCCGCGCTGGGCGATCCCTCTCGCGATCATCGGCATCGCGATCGTCTCTCTGTACTGGTATTGGGACGCCCCCACGCTCCTCGCCCTGGTCATCCTCGGCGTGGCGATGTTCGCCACGATGGGCCTGCTCTACCTCGGCCTCTCCTACGCGGGCCCCAAGTCGCGGCTCTACGGTCTCAAACCGCTGAGCGGCCGGCTCCCCGCGATCTCCCAGCCGAAGGGCCACGTGCATTTCCGCACGAAGATGTTCTGGACGATCCTGGTCGTCCTGACCTACTTCCTGCTGACCAACATCTACCTCTTCGGCGTCGACCAGGCGACCGTCATCGACCTCTTCGCGAGCTACCGGGCGATCCTCGCCGGGGCGCAAGGGACGATCATGGACCTCGGGATCGGGCCGATCGTCACGGCCTCGATCATCATGCAGCTCTTCGTCGGGGCGAAGATCATCAACCTCGACCTGACGGACGATCAGGACAAGGGGATGTACCAGGGCTCGCAGAAGGTCCTCGTCCTGGTGATGATCTTCGTCGAGTCGATCCCCCAGGTCTTCGGCTACATGACGCCGTCCGCGAGCATCGTGGCCGGCCTCAGCTCCGTCGCGCCGGGCAACGGGTTGCTCCTCGCGAACACGATCATCGTCGCCCAGCTGGTCTTCGGATGTTACCTCGTCTTCCTGATGGACGAGGTCGTCTCGAAGTGGGGGATCGGGAGCGGGATCTCCCTTTTCATCGCCGCGGGCGTGAGCCAGCAGCTCGTCCAAGGGACCCTCAACTGGATCCCCCAGGTCGGCACGTCGATCCCGTCCGGGACGATCCCGAAGACCATCTACTACCTCACGAACTTCGGGGCCGGGTCGCTCTCGAGCGGAGGATGGACGCAGATCCTCCTCGCCCCCCCGAACCCGATCATCGCCCTGGTCGGCACGGCGGTCATCTTCTTCCTCGTCGCCTGGACCGAATCGACCCGCATCGAGCTGCCGCTCTCGCACGCCGAGGCCCGAGGCGCCCGGGGCCGCTATCCGTTGCGTCTGATCTACGCGAGCAATATTCCCGTCATCCTGATGAGCGCCGTCCTCGCCAATATCTCGGTCATCACGATCCTGCTCTGGACGAACCCGACCCTCGCGCACTTCCCCTTGATCGGCGGCCAGTGGTGGATCGGCTCCTACCCGACGGCCACCTACGCCTCCCAGCTGAACATCTCGCAGACCACCCCGCTGATGGGGGGGGCCTGGTACCTGCAGACCCCGAACGGGCTGGCCGCGTGGTTCCTGCCGCTGATCAACTTCCAAACGTACCAGTCGCAGCTGTTGGGACATTCGTGGTGGCAAGGGATCGTCCACGTCGTCGTCTACTTCGGGGTGATGGTCGCCGGTTCGATCCTGTTCGCCAAGTTCTGGATCCAGACGACGAACATGGGTCCCGAAGCGGTCGCGCGTCAGATCGAAGCCTCGGGCATGCAGATCCCCGGCTTCCGCCGGGAACCCCGGGTCCTGCGACGCGTGCTCGAACGTTACATTCCGGTGATCACGGTGATCAGCGGCGCCGCGGTGGGCGCGCTCGCCGCCGGAGCGGATCTGATCGGGACCGTCGGCAACGCGAGCGGGACCGGCGTGCTGCTGCTCGTGGGCATCATCATTAATCTCTACGAGGCGATGGGGCGGGAGCAGCTCATGGAGATGAACCCGCTCTTGCGGCGCTTCCTCGGAGGGGAGACGTGAGCGACGACCGTCCCCTTCCCTCCGCCGACGGCTCCTCCGAAGACGAGGAGGAGGGCGGGGTCGCGACCGACGACGCGGAGGAGGAGTCGACCGACCTCGGGGCCGACGACGAAGCGACGGAGGAGGAGCCCGAGGAGGCACCGGCCCCCGCGGCCGCCCCGCCGCCCCGCCCGACGTTCAAGATCTCGACGTTCCTGCTGATCTTCCTGGGCATGCTCGGCTTTCTGATGCTCATCGATACCGGGACGCGCGTCGCGATCACCCAGTGGATGGGGTCGGCGCAGAACCCGAACGGCTGGCTCTACCTCGCGATCGGCTTCAACAGCCAGTACCTCCTCCTCACGATGGCCCTCGCCGGCGCCATCGAGATGGCGATCACCGCCGTCGCCTACAACTACACGACCGACTGGGTGAAGACCGCGAAGGTCCAGCGGTGGTCGAGCGCCTTCCGCAAGGTGCAGATGGCCGCCTTCCGCAGCGGCAAGCGCGACCGCATCGACGAGCTCAAGCCGTTCCAGCAGCGCCTGACGCGCATGTCGAGCGAGGTCTCGATCGCCCAGTTCAAGGGGATGGCGATCACCTGGTTCCTCTTGATCGTGATCTACTCCTGGGTCGGCCTCGTGATCGGGAACGCGCCGAGCGCCGTCGTCCACGTCGCCGGCCCGGTGACGATCGACCTCACGCAGACCTTCGCCGGCTACTTCCCCTACTGGTTCTTCATGTTCAGCCTCTACACGATCCCGCTCTCCTTCATCTTCCGCCGCTTCCTCAAGCACTACTGGCTCGCGCGCTACGAGGAGAAGCATCTCGCGGCCCCCCCGGCGACCTCTCCGACCGGCCAATAGGGCGGAGGGTCCCGGGCTCGTGCCGAGCGCCGTGGTCGCCGTCGGGGGACCCCCGGGGGGCGGCAAATCGACCGCGGGGCGATCGGTCGCCCGGGCGCTCGGGCTCGAGTACCGTTCCGCCGGCGACCTCTTCCGCGCCGAAGCGGCCCGCCACCTCCTCGACCTGGAAGCGTTCAGCCATTTCGCCGAGACGCACCCCGAGGTCGATCGCGGCGTGGACGAGGCGATGGCCCGGCTCGCCCGGCCGGGGGTCCTGCTCGACGGCCGGATCCAGGGGCCGCTGCTCCGTCGGCGGGGCGTCCCGGTCGTTGCGATCGTGATCACGGCGCGCGAGGACGTCCGCATCCGCCGCGTCGCGTCGCGCGACCGGCAGCCCCTGGACGAGGCCGGGCGTCGGCTCCGCGAGCGGGCGGCGAGCGAGCGCGCGCGCTACCTCGCGGAATACGGGATCGACCTCGACCGCGAGGTCGGGGACCTGACGATCGACTCGAGCGATCTCTCCCCCGCCGAGGTCCACGATCGCCTCATCGCCTTCCTCGGTGAGCGGGCGGCGACCGGAGCGCCGTGACCGATCCTCCCCCCCCGATCCCGGCCCGCCTCGCCGCCGGGGCCTTCCTCCTCGTCGACAAACCGCGCGGACCGTCGTCCCATCAGGTCACGGCGTGGGTCCGCGATCTCCTCGGGGTGGAGCGAGCGGGGCACGCGGGGACCCTCGACCCGAACGTTTCGGGCCTCCTGTGGGTCGGCATCGGCCCCGCGCTCAAGCTGCTGCCGCTCGTCCTCGAGTTCCCGAAGCGGTACGTCGGGGCGATGGAGTTCCATGGCGAGGTCGCCGCGGCGGAGCTCGCCCGCGTCGTCGCGGAGTTCCAGGGCCCGATCTACCAGACCCCGCCGGTCCGCTCCGCGGTCCGCCGAGAGCGAAGGATCCGGACGATCCACCGGCTTACCGTGCTCGAGGCGCACGGGACCCGCGCCCTCCTCGAGGTCGTGGCCGATTCGGGGACCTACGTTCGGACGCTCGCGGTCGATCTCGGCGAGGCGTTGGGGCTGGGCGGGCATCTCACCGAGCTCCGCCGTACGGGCACCGGCCCGTTCTCGGAATCGATGGCCGTCTCGCTCGCGCAGATCGCCGACGCGCGCGCGGCCGCCGACCAAGGGGATCCGGCGCCCCTCGATCGGTGCCTGCATCCGCTCGCGGAGGTCTGGAAGGAGTTCCCCCAGATCGCGCTGCGATCGGCGGCGGCGAGCGCGGTGGCCCACGGCGCGAACCTGGCCCGGGGGGGCATCCTGGCGACCTCCCGGGCGTTCTCGCGCGGCGCCCGGGTCGTCCTGATCGTGCCGCCCGAGACGTTGATCGCCACGGGGACGGCGCTGGTCGACAGTGCGGACCTCGGGGGTTCGCGCGAGGGGTGGGTCGTGGACACCGACCGCGTCCTCGCGGACCCGGCGGGGTTCCCGCTCGCGTGGAAGCGCCCGGACGGCCGGGTCCCCGACGCGCACGTTAAATGAGCCGGCGATCGACGGGAAACGTGGCGGAGGGAGCGCGTCCGGGACGCGGGGTCTTCGTCTTCGAGGCCCTCGGGCGGTCGATCGTTCGGCACCCCTGGCGGTACGTCGCCGTCTGGGTCGCGATCTTCGTGATCACGGTCCCCTTCCTCCCGCTGCTCGGGACCGTGACCACGAACTCGACCACGACCCTCCCCGCGAACGCGCCGAGTTCGCTCGCCCAGGCCGAGTTCGACCGGCTCTTCCCCGGCCAGAGCGCCGGCGGCTCCTCGAGCTACCTCCTGCTGACGGGACCGAACCTGACGAGCGCGAACGCGCAGGCGACCGTGATCAACGTGACCCGGGGCGTCGCGGCGGACCGGGGCCTCCGGGCGATCGCCTCGGTCTCGAGCGTCTACTCGAGCTACGCCGCGTACCTCGCGGGCGAGATCCAGCTCGGGGCGACGGGGCTCCAGGCCGCCCTCGCGGCGACGCCGTCGCTGCCCGTCGCCGTCAACGGGACCTCGGCGCTCCTCTGGGGCGTTCCCGCCTCCTTCGTCGGCACCTGGAGCGCCCTGGTCGCGAACGGGACGCCCCCGCCGCAGGCGAACGTGCTGAGCGACCGAGCGACGGCGCACGAATTCGCGAACTCCTCGGCCGCCCTCCTCGTCCTGTCGGCGTTCTACGACGGCGCCCCGCGGACGGGGACCGGCTTCAACGGGACGTTCGATTGCGGGGCGCAGCCGAGGGCCGTGTAGCTCGTGGCGGCGATGG
>JAJZMW010000046.1 GCA_021848165.1 Thermoplasmata archaeon | reverse complement strand
TCCGCCCACCCTCGGGGGGCCCGCGGGCTCAGTGCGGCGGGAAGATGTCGACGACCGTCACCCAGAACTCGAGGGACTGCCCGTAGATCTCCCGGTTGAAGTTCCAGGTCATGGTGTTCGTCGTCCAGTCGATGCTCGACACGATGAACGAGCTCGAGCTGCAGATCGTTTGGGACCCGCCCAGGTGGCCGAGCACCGTCCCGGCCTGGCCGGTCGCGAGCAGGCTGCGGACGGTGATCGTGCCGTTCGCGATCCCGCTGACGTAGTACGGGAGCCCGAAGGGGTGCGTCGTTTGCCCCACGGTCGGCAGGCTCTGCAGGGCGACCGTCGTCGCGTTGGCGCTGTAGACGAGATCGGTCCACGAGTAGAGCGGGTCGGGGAACGTCGTCCCCGTGGTCGGGCTGACGCTGGGGTACGCCGACTCGAAGGTCGCGAGCGGCACGGTCGAGTAGATCGGCGTGGTGAACACGAGGGGCTGCGGAGAGAAGCAGGCCGGGTTCGCCGGTCCGTAGGCGTTCGCCACGCTGATGTTGATGAGCCGGGTGGTGTTGCCGGTCATGCCGATCATCCCCTGCCAGAACCCGGGGATAACCGATCCGAACGTTCGGTTCCCGACGACGTAGCCGCCGGACGGGGTGGACGCGCCAACGTAGACCCCGAGCTGGGTGTAGGCGCTCTGGTTGCCATGGGGGGTGAATTCGAGCGACTTCGGCCAGCTCACGTTGTCGATCGAGATCGCGTAGCGGTTCGTGTCGAACGTCCGGCCGGCTTGTGGGCCGGAGGTGAAGACGCCGATGTAGTTCACGGTCGCGTTGTCCCCGGCCCGGATCGAGAGGACCGATCCGCGAGCGGGCGGAGCGAAGAGATAGTGGTCCAGGACGACCCCGACGCCGCCGGCGACGGCGACAATGACCACGATCAGGATCACTGCGGGCCAGTACGACGGTCGGTTCGCCATGTGCTCTGCGGGCGCTCCCAGGGGGTCAGTTCGTCGCTGATCTCGTCACGGGATCGGAGAGACAGGTGGTCATCATTCCCCCGCCGCCGAGCCGCGCACTCATATAAATCCGCGCCGGGAGGACGCGGGCGCGCCCCGGCCGCTTATGCGCGCCGGGGGTTCCGCAGAGCATGGCTTCGGCCGAGATCGAGCTCGTCCCGCTCGACCCGTCCCTCTACGCCGCCTTCCGGGAGAACCTTCTCCGGGAGTACGCCCGGGACCACGTTCGCGCGGGGCAGTGGACCGCCGCCGACGCCGATCGGAAGGCCCGGGAGGAGACGGACCGGATCCTCCCGCAGGGCCAGGCGACCCCCGGTCACTTCTTCTTCGCGCTCCGTCGCCGACCCGCGGGGGACGATGTCGGGCGCGTCTGGATCGCCCTCCGGACGGAGGGGGGGCCGGTCGAGGCGTTCGTCTACGACCTCCTCGTCTTCGAGCCGTTCCGAGGGCAGGGGATCGGGGAGGCGGCGATGCGAGCGCTCGAACCGTTCGCCCGATCGCACGGGGCGACGCGCATCGCCCTCCACGTCTTCGGGTCGAACGCGGGCGCGATCCGGCTCTACGAGCGGATCGGCTACGAAACGACGAACCGGCTGATGGCGAAGCCCCTCCCGCCGGCCCCCTAAGGGCGGCGGAGCTTCCCGACGATCGGCTCCTCGACGACCCCGGCTTCCTGGAGGCGGTCGAGGATGTCCTCGGCGTGCTCGCTCGAGAGGCCGTGCTCGGCGAGCAACTGCACGATCTCCTTGAGATCGGCGTAGCCGTCGCTCGACGCTTCGACCAGCTCGTCCAGCGCGTCGAGGAACTCGGACTCCGCGGCGCGTTCCTCCGCGCTCGGGGGAGCGCGGGCGGACGCGGCGGGGGGTTCCGCCGGGGTCACGCGCACCGAGGATGGACCGGCCGGCGCCGGTGGCACGATCGAGCGACGGCCCTGCACGACCTCGAGCGCCGCCGAAAGGCTCGCGCGATACGCGTCCCGGTCGATGGATGGGTAGCGAGCGAGCGCGTCGCGCGCCGCGCGGATCCATCCCCCTGGGACGCCGTCGGATCGAAGCGCCGCGTCGGAGTCCGGGCCGGTCCCCCGGATCCGTTCGACCAGGGCGAGGCGGTCGAAACTCTGCTCGAGCGCGTCGGCGAGGAACTCGCGCAACGCCGGGTCGTCGACGCTCCGGATCGCCTCGGCGCGGACGGAGACGTAGCCGGTCCCATCGGAGCCGCGGTAGAGATGGACCTTCCCGACGACGACCGCGCTGCGCGGCCCGGGGACCGACTGGAGCTGGGCCATCGCGCGCGGCTGGAAGACCCCGGCGGTGACCGCGACGGTCCCGGTCGGGTCGACCAGGCGGGCGCGCCAGAACGGCTGGGACGGGTCCCGGCCGATCGCCTCGGGAGAGCTGAGGATCCCCGCGACGAGGACCCGGTTCATGCGGGCGCCGTACGGCGAGAGCAGGTAGGAGGCCGCGCGCTCCCCGGTGCCCCGCTCCTCGTGGAGCGAGGCGGTGAGCTCGGCGGCGAAGACCCGCCAGGCCGGTTCACGCAGAGCCATGGCTCCCTCCTGCACCGGCGAAGCGGCGCGCGAGCTCGGCCGCCCGCGCGTCGAGGTCGACCGCGACCTTCTCGATCGCGTCCGGATAGACGTTGAGGCCAAAGTCGTCCGGATAGACGCGGCCGCGGACCCGCAGGCGGAGCCCGAGGACCTCGTCGGCGAGGCTCGACTCGAGGAGCGAAGGGTCGGGGGATCGGCGCAGGCGCTCGAGCGCCTCGTCAAGACCGACCCCCCACAGCGCCTCGGTCTCGGCACGCCCCGCGTTGACCGTCACGCTGCCGGTGCCGTCATCGAGGACCAGACGGGAGCGCAGATCGGCGACGCCAGTGACCGCGCCATGCGTCGTGCACAGGCCCCCCTGCACCGGGCGGCGGCAGGTGGGGCAGCGGTAGACGAGCCCGCTCGGTGGGAGGAGCCCGACCACGATCCCTTCGACGCAGCCGAGCTCGCTCCCCTGGCTCGCCTCGAGGTCGGCGATCCGGCGCGGAGCGCTGGCCGCCAGGTCGGGGGCCGGCGGGAGGCCGACGCCCTCAATCTTGGCGACGAGGGAATTCGAGTCGAGGACGAGCTGCGGGCGGCCCCGGAAGATCCGCACGTACGCCCCCGAGATCCGCACGGCGTCGCCGGAGGAGAGCCCGAAGTCGCTCCACGAACTGAACGCGACGACGCCCGTCCCGTCGATCAGCAACCCTTCGTGGACCTCGCGTTGGTCGGTCCCGACCATGACGGCCTTCTTGCCGACGCGGGCGATGCGTGCCTCGAGCCGGAACCCTTCATCGCGGGCGGTCAGCTCGCGGATCGTGCGGAGCGGCATGTCGTCCGCGTCCACGGGGGGGAGCTCCGCGGGGCCGGCCGGCGCGACGCGGCTGCGGAAGTTGATCGTGATCTCGGGTCGCCCTTGGTACTCCCGGACCTGCACTCCGGTCGCCCGCAGGATCGTCCCGCGCTCGATCGGCTCGTTCGGCGGCTCCCACCAGGTGAACCGGACGCTCGCCGTCCCGTCGCTCAGGAGCCCCGCGAGGAACGGGCGGCGCCGACCGTCGGCCGGTCGGGTGTACTCTCGCCGTTCCACCGAAACGACGCGCGCCACGATGTGGACGGGGGCGTCGCCCGCGCGCAGATCCTTCAGGCGGACCTCCGGGGGCCCCTCGGAGCCCGGATCCGCGGTCGGGTCGCTCACGCCTCGCCGAACCGGCCCGGCATTAAAAGCCGGCACCCGCCGGGGGAACTCGCTCCGCCAACCCTATCTGATTCCGCCCCTCCGGCGCTCGATGCCCCGCCCCTTCTTCGAGAGGTCGGAGGCGACGATCCGCGCGACCGGCTCGATGGTCTGCGTCGGCCTCGACCCCGATCCCGAGCGCATGCCCGCGCCGTTGCGCGGGCGCGACCCCGAGCGGGCGCTGGTCCCGTTCCTCGAGGGGATCGTCCGAGCGACGCGCCCCTACGCGGGCGCCTACAAGCTGCAGCTCGCCTCCTACCTCGCCTACGGACCCGCCGGATTCCGCGCGATGGAGCGGACGGTGCGGACGATCGGCCCGGATCGGATCAAGATCCTCGACCTCAAGGCGAACGACGTCCCGCACACGATGCGGCTCTATCGCGAAGGGGTCTTCCGACGGTTCGGGTTCGATGCGATGACGGCGAGCCCGTGGGTCGGATGGGACGGCCTGGAGACCCTCCTCGACGACCCCACCCGCGGGGTCTTCGTGGTCGCGCACACGTCCAACCCGGGCTGGGCCGACCTCCAGAGCCCCCCCCGCGCCCGACGCCCGCCGTGGCGCGAGGTGCTCCGCCGCGTGCGCGAGCTCGCGCGCCGCCGCGAGAACGTCGGCGCCGTCGTCGGGGCGACGTACCCGCGCGCGGTCGCCGAGGCCCGTCGCGCGCTCGGGCCGCGGGTCCCGATGCTGCTTCCCGGGATCGGGGCGCAGGCCGGGGACCTCGCGGCGAGCGTGGCCGCCGGCATCGACGGCCGCGGGGGCGC
>JAJZMW010000161.1 GCA_021848165.1 Thermoplasmata archaeon | reverse complement strand
GCGACGCCGTCCTCTACACGCTGAGCGAGGTGAACAAGGAGCTCGACGGGGCCCGGATCGTCATCATCGGCATCTCGAACGATCTTAAGTTCACGAACTACCTCGAGGCCCGGGTCCGCAGCCGGCTCAACGAGGAGAAGATCCTCTTCCCCCCGTACGACGCCCTCCAGCTCCAGGACATCCTCCGCGCGCGCGCCCAGGAGGCGTTCCGCGACGGCGTTGTCGACGTGGGCGTCATCGAACGGTGCGCCGCCTACGCGGCGCTCGAGAACGGCGACGCCCGGCGCGCGATCGCGCTGCTCCGCCTCGCCGCCGAGATGGCGGAGCGGGACCGCGCGAAGCGGATCACGCCGGACCACGTCGTCAAGGCGAAGAACCGTCTCGAGCAGGACGTCATCGGCGAGTGCTGCCGCACGCTCCCGTCGCACTGCAAGGTCCTGCTCTACGCGATCCTCCAGGCCTACGAGCGCCACCGCCAGGGGGTCCTGACCGGGGACGTCTACGCGGGCTACGCGAAGCTCTGCCAGCGCCTCGGGCTCCAGCCGCTCCACACCCGCAGCATCTCGAACCACCTGAGCGAGCTCGAGACCCTCGGCCTGATCCGCGCCACGATCGTCTCGCGGGGCCGCGGGGGACGCACCCGGGAGATCGTCGTCGACGTGCCGACCCAGGAGACCCTCCCGTTCCTCGAGGAGGACCCGCTCCTCGCCCCGATCGCGCGCCCCCGGGGTCGCGGGCAGATGCTGCTCACGAACTTCGACAACCCGAACCGGCTCGGCAACCGCTACTGAGCGGCGGGGCCGAGCTCAGCCGTCGGCGCTCGATCCGACCGGCTCGCTCCCGATCTCGGGCACCGCGCTCGCGGCCCGCCGCCGCGCGCGCTCCTTCTTGAGGTCCGAGAGGTCCCGGTCGAGGTCCTTGAGGTCCCGGGCGTAGCGGCGCAGGCGCCGCTTCGCGATCCCCTCGAGGGTCTCGATCTCACGGTCGAGCGTCTCGTCGCTGCCGCGGAAGGGGCTCATGCGGCCGATTCGGCGTCGATCTGCGCCTTCTGGAGCTTCGCCGAGAAGTCGACGAAGACCGTCTTGAGCTCCGTGAACTCCTCGATCGCCGCGCTGCCCGCCTCGCGCCCGCCGTTCCCCGTGTTCTTGATCCCGCCGAACGGCAGCTGGACCTCGGCGCCGATCGTCGGCGCGTTGACGTAGGTGATCCCCGCCTCGAGGTCCTGCATCGCCCGGAAGGCGCGGTTGACGTCGCGGGTGTAGATCGAGCTCGAGAGGCCATAGTCCACATCGTTGGCGACCCGGACCGCCTCCGCGTAATCGTGCACCCGGATCACGGAGAGGACCGGGCCGAAGATCTCCTCCTTGCTGATGCGCGTCCCGTGGGCCGTCTCGAAGATCGTCGGCTGGACGAAGTGGCCGCGGTCGAACGCGCCGCCCGTGACCTTCGCCCCCCCGTAGCGGAGCTTCGCCTCCTGCTTCCCGATCGCGATGTAGGCGAGGATCTTCTGTTCCTGGTCGAGGGAGGCGACCGGGCCCATGTCGACCTTCGGGTCGAGCGGGTCGCCGAGCCGGAAGGAGTCGAGGCGCTTCGTGAGCATCTCGAGGAACGGCTCGTAGACCTTCTCGTGGAGGATGAGCCGGCTCGTCGCCGTGCACCGCTGCCCCGAGGTCCCGAACGCGCCGAAGAGGACGCCGTCCAGCGCGAGCGGAAGGTCGGCGTCGTCCATCAGGATCACGGGGTTCTTTCCGCCGAGCTCGAGGTGGACCATCTTGAGCCCCTGCGCCCCCCGGACGTAGACGTCGCGGCCCGTGTCGACCCCGCCGGTGAAGGAGACGGCCCGGACCTTCGGGTGGGCGATCAGCTCCGCCCCGACGACGCTTCCGGATCCCGTCACGAGGTTCAGGACCCCGGGCGGGAGTCCCGCGGCTTCGTAGGCGCGGACGACCTCGACCGCGCACCGAGCGGTGTTCGACGCCGGCTTGAAGACGATCGTGTTGCCGCTGATGAGGGCGGCGGCGATCTTCCAGTTCGGGATCGCCGTCGGGAAGTTCCACGGGGTGATGCACGCCACCACGCCCTTCGGCTGGCGGATCGTCAGGCAGAACTTCGAGCGCAGCTCGCTCGGGACCGTCTCTCCGACGAGGCGGCGTCCCTCGCCGGCCATGTACTCGACGAAGTCGATCGACTCCTGGACGTCCCCCCGGCCCTCGGCGAGGACCTTTCCCATCTCCCGCGTGACGATCCTCGCGATCTCCTCCTTGCGCTCGCGCAGGTGGCGGGCGGCCCGCAGGAGGATCTCCCCCCGCTGGGGGGCCGGGGTCTCCTTCCAGGCCGGGAACGCGCGGTGGGCCGCCTCGATCGCGGCCCGGGCCTGCTCCGGCGTCGCGGAGACGAAGGAGGCGATCGTCTCCCCCGTCGCGGGGTTCTTCGTCTCGAATCGGCGTGCCTCGGGCGGGTCGGTCCAACGGCCCTGAACGAAGAGTCCGAACTGCTCGGTCATGGTCGGAAATCCCTCTCGGAACGGACGCCCCGAAAGGATACTTAGGCGTTTGGTGCCCTCGCGCGAACGGGCCCGGGAGGAGGGCGAACTATTTTCGCGCCGCGCTCCTCTGCCTTCCTCCTCGCATGATCGATATCGAGCTCGTCCGGAGCCAGGGCGAGACGGTGGAAGCGAACCTCCGTCGCCGGCAGGATCCCGAGGTTCTGCGGCTCTTCGAGGAGGTCCGGGACGCCGATCGCGAGTGGCGGAGCGTCCGCGGCGACGCCGACGCGATCCGCAAGCGGCGCAACGAGCTGAGCCGCCAGATCGGGGAAGCGCGCCGGGCGGGGGCGCCTCCCGCGGATCTCGACGCGGAGGCGAAGGAGATCTCCTCCCGCCTCGAGTCGCTCGCGGGGCGCGAGGCGGAGCTCCTCCGGGCGCGCGACGCCGCGCTGCGACGCCTCCCGAACCTGCTGGCGGAGAGCGTCCCGTTCGGGAAGGACGACGCGGAGAACGTCACGGTCGCCTCCTGGGGGACGCCCGATCGGACCGTCGGCGGGCGCCGCTCGCACGCCGACCTCCTCGAGGGTCTCGGCATGGCCGAGTTCGACCGAGGGCGGCGGGCGGCGGGCGCGGGGTTCTACTACCTCACGGGCCCGATCGTGCTCCTCGACCTCGCCCTCCAGCGGTTCGCCCTCGACCTCCTCGTGGAGCGCGGGTTCACGCCGGTCGCTCCGCCGTACATGCTCCGCCGGGAGCCGTACGAGGGGGTCACCGACCTCGCCGATTTCGAGAACGTGATGTACCGGATCGCCGACGAGGACCTCTACCTCATCGCCACCAGCGAGCATCCGCTCGCCGCCCTCCGGATGGGGGAGATCCTGGACGACGCCGAACTCCCGATCCGCCTCGCCGGGGTGAGCCCGTGCTTCCGCAAGGAGATCGGCGGGCACGGCGTCGACCAGAAGGGGGTCTTCCGGGTCCACCAGTTCCAGAAGGTCGAGCAGTTCGTCTTCTGCCGGCCCGACGAGTCGGAGGCGATCCACGAGGAGCTCCGGGCGAACGCCGAGGAGGTCTTCCGGCGGCTCGAGGTCCCGTACCGGGTCGTGAACGTCTGCACCGGCGACCTCGGCACGATCGCCGCGAAGAAGTACGACATCGAGGCGTGGTTCCCGCGCCAGCAGGCGTACCGCGAGGTCGTCAGCTGCTCGAACTGCACCGACTATCAGGCGCGTCGGCTCGGCATTCGGATGGGGAAAGCGGGGAAGCCCGGGAAATCGGTCCCTCACACCCTCAACTCCACGGCGATCGCCACCTCGCGGGGGCTCGCCGTGATCCTCGAGCAATACCAGCGGCCGGACGGGGGGCTCGACGTCCCCCGGGTCCTCCGCCCGTACCTCGGCGGGCGCGCGACGATCGAGCGCCCCCCGCGGGGCGGCTGACGACCGGTCCCGCGACGATGGAGGAGAGCTCCGCGCCGCGGCAGCGGCGGCTCGAGGAGTTCGGCGACGGCGGCGAGGCGGCCGCGGGGCCGTCCCGACCGTCCCGGGCGCACCCCCCGGGATTCCCCGAGGTCTGGCGGGTCGAGGACGGCACGGTCGTCCACCCGCTCCTCCACGCCGGGGCGCTCAAGGCGTGGCCGTTCCAGCTCGATTTCGCCCGCATCGGGCTCACCGAGGATCTGGTGGTCGTGCTTCCGACCGGACTCGGGAAGACCGTCATCGCGGCCCTCGTCGCCGCGGAGGTCCTCCGGAGGGGGGACGGGAAGGTCCTCTTCCTCGCCCCCACCCGCCCGCTCGTCCAGCAGCACGCGGACGCCTTCGGACGCTGGATCGACGGGATCCGTCGGGCGCGGTTCACGGGAACGGTGAAGCGACCGGTGCGCGAAGGATCGTGGGAGGCGAGCGATGTCGTCTTCGCCACGCCCGAGATCATCCAGAACGATCTCGTCGCGAAGCGCTACGACCTCGCCGAGGTCGACCTCGTGATCTTCGATGAGGCCCATCACGCGGTCGGAAAGTACGCTTACGTCCCGATCGCGCAAGCGTTCCGGGCGACG
>JAJZMW010000048.1 GCA_021848165.1 Thermoplasmata archaeon | reverse complement strand
TGGCCCCCGGCGCTCGTCCGATCCCCGCCGGCCCTTCCGGACGGGGGAGTGGGGACCGGCCTCGCACCGCGACAGGACGAACCGCCCGCGGCGGGGGCCTCCGCGCCAGAGAGGTGCTCCCGGCGGGAGTTTCCCCGAGGACGCACGTCCCCGGTTTTGAACCCGCGTCAGAGGCTCGAGAGGCCTCTATCCTTGACCACTAGACTACGGGAGCGCCCGAGGGGGCGGTATCGGACCTCCGCTTTGAGCCTTTCGACATCGCGGGCGGCCGGGCCCTTCGCGCGCGACGGCGGAGCCGAGAGAAACCCTCTAAGCCGCGCGCCGGCTGGTCACCCTCGGCATGACGCCCCCGGTCAAAGCGCGCAGCGGCCACATCCTCCTCGACCCGAAGCGGAGCTACAAGGACCTCGTCCGGGTCTATCCGGAGATCCACAAGAAGGTCGTGGAGGCGAACCGACCGTTCGTCAAGGAGGGGGAGTCGATCCTGCCCGAGGTGCTCCTCGAAGAGAACCTCCGGGACCTGCGCGCCGATCGGAAGCCCGCGGGCTACAACCGGGCCGAGGCGTTCGGGATGCGCCTCGTCTTTCCGATGGCGGATCCGCACCGGGCCGAGTTCTACTTCACGAAGGCGATCCGATGCCAGGAGGTCGTCCAGATGACGGAGCAGACCTCGCAGCTGCTCCGGCGACGGGGGATCAAGCACGCGGTCGAGTACGACCGTCTCCCCCTCGGGCCCCCGCGGGGGCCACCCGGGTTCCTCCCCTCGTCCTCGAGCCCCGGCTTCTCCGCGGCGTGACCGGGCCGCGGCCTACGCCCGGGTGATCATCCGCTTGCCCATCGCGTCGAGGTACTGGACCTCGCCGCCCGGCTGCAGGGAGCCCTTCAGCTCCTCCTGCATCGGCAGGCTGAACATTTCGTAGCTCTCGAGGTCCATGAGCTGGATCTCGGCCCCGGTGAGCGAGACGATCTGCGCCGTCCGCTTCCCGATCATCGGCACCTGAACCTTGTGCTTCACCGGGAAGACCACGCTCCGCTTCGAGCCGTCGAAGATGCCGACGGCGTCGATCCGCGCCTTCGCTTCCCCGTGCTTTCCCGGCTTCGAGGTCTGGATGCTCAGGATCCGGCACGGCTCCTCGTCGATGAGCATGTAGCGGCCCTCCTTGAGCTCGCGAACCTCGGCTTGCGTCCACGCCATGAATCGGAACCTCGGCAGGCGAACTCGTCCGAAGGATAAGGGTTGCGCGACCGGGCCGCGCCCCGGTCGACGGAACCTCCGACGAGTCGCGCGTCGCGAGCGGCCCGGGCCGCGGGAGTTTCCGTTTTACAAATGACTAAATAGTCGTTTACTATCGTTGAACACGTGCGATCTGCCGATCGGACCCCCGGCTCGTCCCGCTTCCTCGGCGTGCGCCTCACGTCCGACGAAGAGGGAAAGCTCGAGGAGTTCCGGCGTGCGCACGGGCTCGCGAACCGCTCCGAAGCGGTGCGCGCTCTCGTGCGGGGCGTCCAGGGAGAGGGACCCGGTGCGGTCGATCTCCCCGTGGCGACGAGCGCCGAGATCCTCGAACTGGTGGAGTTCGGCTACGCTCGGAGCTGGCCCGAGGCGTTGAACCTCGTCGTCGGGATCGGGCTCGCCGAATTCGCCCGCCAGCACACCGAACGGTGGAAGGAGGTCCGTTCCCACGCGCGCGCGCTCGTCGAGCGTCGCCGCGGCCGGGAGCGTGCGGATCGCGAGGGCCGGGGGCTCCTCAGGCGATAGGCTCCCAAACACACCGGGTGGGTTGCAACATGGAACCGTTGGGGATTGCGTGGAGCGAGCGAAGTGGATTCATCTGCCGACTGTGCCGAGCGGACGCGAAGCATAATGAGCTGCTGCACATCTCATATTGCCCCGTTCACGGCCTGAGCTCGCCCTTGGACCAGCTCCCGTGGCGGCCGGAGGCGAGGACCCTACGCGGCTCTACACCCGGACGGGCGATGACGGAAGCACCGCTCTCGTCGGTGCCACGCGCGTAGCGAAGGACTCGGCGCGCATCGCCGCCTACGGTTCGCTGGACGAGCTCGCGAGCTGGCTCGCCCTGGTGGCGGCCGAGCTCCCCGCGCCGCTCGACACGCTGCGGCCCCTTCTCGAGCGGCTGCAGCAGGAGACGTTCCTCGCGGAGAACGAGGCGGCGACGCCGCTCGGACGCGAGCCCCCCGGGGGCCGCATCACCGATCGCCACGTGCGGCGGCTCGAGGGCGAGATCGACGCACGGTCCGCGGAGGTCGCGCGGCTGACCGGATTCGTCCTGCCGGGAGGCTCCGCGACCGCGGCCCGCCTCCACGTCGCGCGGACCGTGGCGCGCCGGGCGGAGCGCGACCTCTACGCGCTGCACCGGCACGAGCCGGTCGCCCCGGAGCTGCGACAATGGCTCAACCGGATGAGCGACCTTCTCTTTGCCCTCGCGCTCGAGGCGAACGCCCGAGCGGGCCTGCGCGAGACCCCGGTCGATTACGCGATCTAGGGGAGAGGATCGTGGAGATCGGCGTCGTCGGCAAGCCGAACGTCGGCAAGTCGACGTTCTTCAACGCCCTCACACTGCTCGACGTTCCGATGGCCCCGTTCCCGTTCACCACGTTGGAGCCGAACCGCGGCATCGGGGCGGTCCGGGCGAAGTGCCCCCACGGGGAGAAGGGCGTCCCCTGCCACCCCGGCAACGCACCCTGCGCGGACGGGACCCGGTGGATCCCGGTGAATCTGGTCGACGTCCCCGGCCTCGTGCCGGGAGCGCACGAGGGCCGGGGTCTCGGCCACCGGTTCTTGGACGATCTGCGGGCCGCGGACGGGTTCCTGCAGGTCGTCGATCTCTCCGGGGCGACCGATGCCGAGGGGGCGATCGTCCCCCCGGGTTCGCACGACCCGGCCGGGGAGGTGGAATGGCTCGAGGAAGAGCTCGTCGCGTGGGGATCGGAGGTGCTCTCTCGGGATTTCGATCGACAGTCGCGCGTCGCGGAGCTCGAGGGGCGCTCGGCGGAGGAGATGCTCGGTCAGCGGCTCACCGGCCTCGCGATCGGGCTCTCGGCGATCACGGCGGCCCTGCGGCAGACCGGACTCGATCGGGAGCATCCCTCCCGGTGGAGCCCCACCGACCGGACCGGGCTCGCGCGGGAGCTCCTCCGCGTCGCGAAGCCGCGGCTCGTCGTGGCGAACAAGTGCGATCGATCGACCCCCGAGCGGGCGGAGGCGCTCCGCGCGCGGGTGGCCCCGCTCCCCGTCGTCGCCACGAGCGCCGACGAGGAGCTCACCCTCCGACGCGCCGCGCGCGCCGGTCTCGTGCGGTACCGACCCGGGGACGCCGGCTTCGAGCTGGACGGCGAGAACCGCCTGAGCGACGCGCAACGACGCGCGCTCGGGGCGATCCAGGCGTCGATGGCAAAGTGGGGGTCGACCGGGGTGCAGCAAGCGCTCGAAACGATGGTCTTCGATCGGCTGCGCCGCATGGTCGTCTACCCGGTGGAGGACGAAACCCATTGGACGGACGGACGCGGGCGCGTGCTCCCCGACGCGTTCCTGGTGCCCGAGGGAACGACCGCCCGCCAGCTCGCCTATCGGGTCCACACCGATCTCGGCGAACAGTTCATTCGGGCGATCGACGGCCGCACGCACCGCGCGTTGGGCGCCGAGCATCCGCTGGAGCCGAACTCCGTCGTTCGGATCGTCGCGCGGCGATGAGGGATCGGGGGCCTACCGCCGCGCGCTCGCCGTAACGAGCCCGGCGCCGAGCGGAGCCGGCCGGACCGCGTAGGCGAGCGCCCCCGCCCGGGCGAGGCGGCGCAGGCACTCGACCTCTCGGCCGGCGCGCGGCAGGACGACGATCGAGCCGCCGGCTCCCGCGCCGGTCAGCTTGCCGCCGTCCGCGCACTCGTCGACCGCGCGGAGGAGTTCCTCGAGCCGCGGGTGGCTCACGCCGACCTCGCGGAGGAGTTCGTGGTTGCGTCGCATCGCGTCGGCCGTGGCCGCGCGGTCCTCGCGATCGACCGCCCGGATCCCATCGTTCGCCACCTCGCGAAACCGCCGGAGCAGCTCCTCCCCGTCGGGGCGGGCCAGGCGGGCGGTCACGGCTCGGACGGCGGTGGCGGTCGAGCGAGGGACCCCCGAGAACGCGACGATCCACGACCACGCCGGGTCCCGGGCCCGCCGTACCGCCCACCGTTGGCCCCCCTGGGTCACCTCCCACAGGAGCGGGCCATCCCCCCCGTTGATCGTCACGAACCCTCCGGCGACCGAGGCGGACGTGTCCCCGGGGCTCCCGACGCCCTGCGCCTCCCGTTCGATGTCGAAGGCGCTCTGGGCCAGCGCGGCCCGTCCGAGACCGCCGCGTCCCGCGGCGAGGCCGACGGCGAGCGCGCTGACGAACGCCGCGCTCGAGCCGAGGCCGGCCGCCCGCGGGATCCGGGAGAGCGAGCGGACCTCGAGCGGGGGGCCGTCGGCCCAGAGGCGCGCGAGGGCGACCCGGAGGTACGGGTGGCGGGCCCCCGGGTCCGATTCGCCGTTCAGGAGGGTCCGCGGGCCCCGGCGCAGGAGGACCTGCATCTCGAGAGCGATGGCGACCACC
>JAJZMW010000091.1 GCA_021848165.1 Thermoplasmata archaeon | reverse complement strand
ACCCCAACGGGATGCTCACCGTGCTCGGCGTCGCGACGGACAGCGCCGGCGTGGCGGGGGTGGAGGTCGCCGTGCGATCCGGAGGAGCGGACGGGCTCTGGTGGGATCCCGCCCGCTCCACCTGGAGCCTCGGCCCCGCGGCCGGCCCCGCGGTCCTGTCGCGGCCCGGAACTGGCGCGTCGAACTGGTCATTCTCCTTCCCCATGCCTCCCGGAGGCGGCGTCTTCTGGATCACTGCCTACGCCCGATCGATCCACGGTCAATCCGACGTGCTCCCGCCCTCGGTCGATGTCACGGTGCTGGCGGCGATCGACCGCGCCCACCTCCAGGCCGCCTCGAGTTTCGTCGCCCCCGGGGGGAGCGCCACGCTCTCGGGCGGCCACTTTGCCCGGTCGGAGGAGATCGAATTCGAGCTCAACGGCGCCGTGCTCGCCGTGACGAACACCACCGCCACCGGAGCGGTGCCCCGCACGCGGGTCCCGATCCCGTCCACCGCCGCGTTCGGCCTGAGCGCGATCGTGGGGTTCCAGCCGCGTTCCCACCGCTCCGCCAGCGTAGCGATCACGGTCGCGAACCCGTGGGAGCAGACGGGGTTCGGCGCCGGCGACACCGGCTTCGAGCCGAACGACCCGACGTGGATGCGTCATGTCTACGTTGGCACGAGCGCGTGGCTCTACCTGGCCTGGCACTTTGCCCCCGGCGTGCCGTTCCTCGCGTCGCCGGCCGTCGTCGGCGGGGTCGCCTATCTGGCGAGCCTCTCGGGCGATGTCTACGCCATCGACATCGCGAACGGCGGTCTCCTCTGGGACTCCCACCTGCCCTCCGGCGCGCCGGTCGTCCGCGCTCCGTCAGTCGACCCGCTCCAGGGCCTGCTGTTCGTGGCCGGCACGGACGGGACCCTCAGCGCCCTCGCGATCTCCACCGGGGATCCCGTCTGGTCGATCGCGCTCGGGGGGAACCTCTCCGCCCCGGTCTTCGGGGCGGGGAAGATCTACCTCACCTCCGACAACGGGCTCGTCTCCGTGCTGGAGACGACCGGGGCGGTGCTCTGGACGGCTCCGTTGCCGAGCCGCTCCGCCTCGTCCGTGGCGCTCGACCCGACCCGCGGGATCCTCGTAGATGCCCTCGCGAGCGGGGAGCTCCTCGCGGTGCACATCTCGACCGGCCAGCCCCTCTGGTCGGCGTCGCTCGGCGCGGGATTCGTGGCGGCCCCGACGCTCTGGAACGGCGCCGTCGTCGTCGGCTCGCTCAACTCCTCCGTGTACGCGGTCTCGGAACGGACGGGCGCTCGGCTCTGGACGTTCGTCACGAGCGGGCCGATCGAGAGCGCGGGGGTGATCGTGAGCCAGGAATCCTACCGCGGCGCGCCGGAGTACGCCGTCGGTTCCGCGAACGGCATCCTCTGGGTGCTGAACGTCGCGACGGGCACGCTCGACTTCACGGTCTCGTGGGGCGCCCCGATCGTGGGCGTCGGCGCCGCGGACGGGATCATCTTCGCCGAGACCTCGAACGGGTTCGTCAAGGCGACACGGGCCTACACTTCGCTCACGGTGTGGTCCCACTGGATCGGCTCTCCGCTCGCGAGCGCCCCGGTGCTCGTGGACGGCACCGTCTACGTGAGCACGGAGGAGGGGAACCTCTACGCGTTCACCACGTTCGGTCAGCCGCCCATCTGAGGCGGAGGTTCCGGCGGCGTGGGACCGCGGCGGCGGGGACGCCCCTCGGGGGATGCGGATCGGCTTCGGGACCGGGCGCGGGAAGATGCAGGGGGTGAGATTTGAACTCACGAACTCCTACGAGACCAGGACCTCAACCTGGCGCCTTTGACCAAGCTGGGCCACCCCTGCACCGGCCGCGAGCCTACGGGAGGCGGGCCTTAACCCTTGCCGACCGACGCCGAGGTTCCGGGGGCGCGCCGGCCCCGTTCGCGCAAACTCTATTAGCGGCGCGCGGTCGGAACGCTCGATGACGGGAGCGGCCCCTCCGTCCGGCCGGGCCGACCGCGAGTTCGGTCCTCCGCGGGTCTTCATCGGCCTGAAACCGACGATGACCTACGCCTTCCAGGTCGTCACGCAGCTCAACTCCGGGGCGGCTCCCGTCCTCGTGAAGGCCCGCGGGAACGCGATCGGCAAGGCGGTCGACGTGGTCGAGGTGATCCGGCGGCGGCTCTTGCCGGGCGAGATCGCGGTCGGGACGATCGAGATCGGGACCGAGCGCCTCACGAACCGGGACGGCCGGGAGACGAACGTCTCCTCGATCACGATCCCGGTGACGCGGACGACGGTTCCCCCGGCGCCCCCGACGGAACCATCGGCGTAGGCCGGAGCGGACGAACGACCCACGTCCCCGCCCAGTGATCCCCGACCCGTTGGCGCTCGTCCGAGAGCGCGATCGTGGCGAGGCCGACGAGCGCCGAGACGGCGATCGTGACGACCGCGAGCCCGAGGAAGAGCGCTAGCAGCGTCGGGGAGGACGTCGCCGGGTACCCCGCGAAGTTCCACGGCGTGTTCGTCAGCAGTGCGACCACCGCCGGACCGAAGATCGCGGTGACGGAGATCGGGACGAGCTTCGGGCTCTCCCGCACGAACGACGGTAGCAGGCCGATCGCCTCGCCGCGTCGATCGGTGACCTGGATCCCGAGCCAGCGCTTGCCGATCGTCCCCCCCCGGGTCCGGCCGACGAGGGCGAAGTAGAGGTAGGCGAGGGCGATGTAGCCGTAGGCCGCTACCTCGAGCGGAAGCCCGAACCCCCCCGCGGTCCCCGCGGCACCACTCTGGTCGTAGGCGAACCAGAGCGCCACGACCGGAACGGTCACGAGCAGCAGATCGATCGCCGTCGCGATCGTCCGCGCCCGGAGCGACGCGAACCGCTCCCGACCGACCCGTCGGGAGAGGCTCACCATCCCGCGGGCGGTCTGGACCGCCCGGTGCGCCTCGAACGTATCGGCGTCGCCCGCCTCGGCGACGGCGTCCAGGTTCGCCTGATCGGCGACAATCCATCCGGGCGCTCCGAGCCCGGACCACGTTCGCTCGGCGGGCGCCGGCGCGTGCCCGAGGAGGCGATGGGCGCGGTCGGCGGCGGCGCGGCTCGCGTCCCGGGCGCGCCGGACCGCGCGCGAGGGGGTCCCCCCGAGCGCCTCCCGGCTCGCCTCCGCGAGGGTCCGCAGCGGGCTCGGAGGCGGCGGGGCGGGCCCGCCGGGGACCGGGGCGATCGTTCCCTCGCGGGAGCGCAGCATCGCGTAGGCGACGACGAGACTGAGGAGCCCCGACAAGTAGACCAGATCGAGGAAGTTCGCGCCGCCGATCACGTAGAACGCGGAGGTCGATCCCCCGTAGAGCGGCGGCTGGCGGAGAAGGTCGGCCCCGAGGATGACGCCGAACGTCGCCGAAGCGTAGGCGAGCGGGAGCGCCCGGCCGCTCTCCGTGCCGAAGAGGGAGGGAGCGAGCGCCGCCGCGAGCGCGCCCGCGGCGATCGGGGCCAGGAGGTAGGCGGGGAACGTCTCGGAGATCCCGATCTGCGGCGACGCGGAGCTGTAGAGGTACGTCGCCACGAGCACGCCCGAGCTCAGGCCGACGAGCGCCGGGAAGGCGCGGCCGAGCCGGAGCGGGGCCGCGAGGAGCAGGGCCGCCGCCGTGGCGCCGATCGCGACGGCGACGACGCCCAGCGCCTGCGACCACGGGGCGGCGACGGTGACGACCAGCGCGAACGAGATCGCCGCCTCGCCTCCGAAGATCCCGACGAACGCCGGCACGCTGCGCGATCGGGGCGGCACGAACCGGGCGAAGAGGACCGCCGACAGGACGAGTGGGAGGAGGCCGCCGCCGATGTTGATCCCGACGATGTCGCCGGTGAACGGGAAGAGCGGGAGCTCCGCGTAGAAGGCGAGCACGACCGTTGCCGTCAGCAGCCAGAACGTCGTCCGGCCGAAGCCGACGCTCTCCGCGAACGGCCGATCCTCCCACGCGAGGTAGAAGAGGACGAGCCAAAGGAGCGGGAGGAGGAGGATCGCCGCGGATTCGGCGGCGATGTCGTACCCGATCTCGACCGGACCGACCAACGGAGCCTCGTGCGGGGGCGCCGCCGCGCGCCGCCCCCCGCGCTTCGACCGGGGCACCACCTAAAGACTTTTCTAACTTCGACCGACTGAAACCGGTCCCATGGCGGACGTTCGGATCGAGGAGGACTCCCTCGGCAAGCGCGAGGTCCCGGCGACCGCGTACTGGGGGATCCAGACGCTGCGGGCGACCGAGAACTTCCCCGTCAGCGGGATCACCGCCTCGGTCCACCTGATCCGGGCGTACGCCTACCTCAAGCTCGCCGCCGTGCGGGCGAACCTCGCGCTCGGCGGGATCGACGAGCGGCGCGGGCGCGCGGTCGCGCAAGCGGCGGAGGAGATGGCGCAGGGCCGCTTCGACGCCGAGTTCCGCGTCGACGTCTTCCAGGCGGGCGCCGGCACGAGCTTCCACATGAACGTCAACGAGGTCCTCGCGAACCGGGCCCTCGAGATCCTCGGCCGGCCCCGCGGCGACTACGCCGAGGTCAGCCCCAACGATCATCCGAACCGGGGGCAGTCGACGAACGACACGTTCCCGTCGGCGGCCCAGGTCGCCTC
>JAJZMW010000128.1 GCA_021848165.1 Thermoplasmata archaeon | reverse complement strand
GGCGACGCCGGCGAGCTCTCGGATCCGGGAGAAGGCATGGGTCATCGAGTCCGGGTAGGGCGGGAGCTCGCCGGGCGGCTCGGCGGCGAAGACGAAGTGCTGGGGCTGGCGCACGCATCCGGCCTGCGCGCAGACCTTGTCGACGTCGTCGCGGCGCCGTCGGCGGTGTACTTCGTTGGGATGCGCTCTCCGTTCTTCCAGGCCGTCGTGCGGACCTTCATCGTCCTTCTCTCCTCGGGCGGGGCCGCTCGGGCCCAACGCGCGCCGCGCGAAGGCGCCCGGACGGATGAACCGTTCGGGGCTCGGCTTCCTGGGTTCGCCTACGGGGCCGGCGGCGGGGACGGAGAAGGGGGCTACCAGAACTGCACCGGGGGTTGCCCAGCGACCGCGGATTGCTGGCGGGCGATCTCGTCCTGCTCCCGAATGGCATCGCCGAGCTTCGCCCAGCCGATGAAGTAGAAGATCGCGCTGAGGACCGACAGGGTCACGAGCGAGAGGATCGCGATGATCAGCACCGGCGTCCGAGCCTCGGTGTATTCGGCGCGCGCGGTACGTTGGTATCCGTACAGATAGACGATGATGATCCAAATGACCCCGATCACCGCGAACGGGAGGAGGAAGATGGCAAAGATGCCGGCGAACCGCGTCGCGGCGACCGAGAACGTTGCGAAGGCGAGCACGCCGAGGAGTTGAAGGACCAGGCCCACGAGGATGAGGATCTTCGCCGTTCCACCCGATTGCGTTGGCCCTGCCCCGGAGGGGGTCGGAGGGTACATACGCCGCGACTCCTCGAGGACCTACTTAGAGTCCTCGGTCGAACCGGCCCTCGGGGGCCGCTTCACTCGGTCGAAACATCGGAGCGGAGATACGCTCGGGTCGCCAGAATGAGGAGGACGACCGTTTCGATCGCGAGGACGAGCATCTCGAGCCCGTTGTGCCCGCTCAGCGTGCCCGTGTAGCCCGCCCGGGCGGTGTCCGCGATGTACGTGAGGGGGTTGATCGAGAAGAGGACCTGGAGCGCGCCGGGGAGAGAGGCGTTGAAGGGGTAGAAGACCGTCGACGCGAAGTTGACGAAGAAGATGATCAGGACCTGGATGCTGTTGTAGGCGTTGTTCGACTTCACCAGCGCCGAGATCAGCAGCATCAGGGAGCCGAAGAAGATCGACCCGAGCGCGATCGAGCCGAAGACGACGAGCGCCCCGGTGACCGTCAGCGTCGTCGAGCCGACGAGCACGACCGCGATCCCCATCATGATCGCCGCGCCGCCCAGCCCGAACAGGAGCGACGTGAGCATGATCCCGAAGAGGTACTCGATCCGGGTGAACGGACCGACCAGGAGTTGCGCAAGCATCCCCCAGCGTCGGTCGGCCCAGAGCATGCTGCCCCCGACGGTCCCGGCCATGACCGCTTGGAAGGCCATGATCCCGGGCGCGAGGAACGCGAGATAGCTCGTCGCGCTCCCTCCGGTGGTGCCTTGGATGACCGATTGGAAGCCGTAACCGAAAAAGATCAGGTACATGGCGGGGAGCCCGAGCAAGATGACGAGGCTGGCGACGTCGGTGTTCACCCGGATGTTCCGGTAGATCAGCCGCGTGAGGTTAGGGGCGGCCATGCGGCCCTCCTGTGTCGCTGCGATCGATCGACCGCAGGAAGACGTCCTCGAGAGTGTTCTGGCGCACGGTCAGCCATTCGATCTGGACCCCGAGCCGCTGCGAGAGCTCGACGACCCCGGCGAGGGCCGGTTTCGGGTCGTCGACGAGGAGGACCGCCGTGTTGTTCCGCGTCGTGATCGTCGCCGTCGAACCCATCGCTTCCACGAGGGCCGGAAAGAAGCGCGGCCCATCCTCCGGGGCGACCGACAGATCGACCGTGCGCTTCCCCGAGTACAGGCGCTTCAAGTTCGCGACGGTGTCGAGCGCGAGGACGCGCCCGGCATCGACGACCGCGATGCGATCGCACAGATAGTCGGCCTCTTCGAGGTTGTGCGTGGTGAACACGACGGTCAGTCCGCGGTCGACCTCGGTTCGGATCGAGTCGAGCAGCGTGCGCCGCATCACGATGTCGAGGCCGACGGTCGGCTCGTCCAGAAAGAGGATGTCCATGTCGTGCATGAACTCCCGGGCGACCTGGACCCGACGCTTCTGCCCTCCCGAAAGATCGAACGATCGGCGGCGGCGGAACCCTTCCAGCCCGTAGCGCCGGAGGAGCTCCTCGGCCCGCCGAGCGCGCTCCGCCTTCGGCACCCCCCAGAGGTAGCCGTAGAGGTCGAGATTCCCTTCCACGGTCGTGAAATCGAACGACTCGCTCTGCTGCACCACGCCGATCCGTTCGCGGATGCGCCGCCCGTCACGGCGCGGATCGAGTCCGAGGATCCGCAATCGACCCGAGGTCGGTTGGATGAGCGTCGTCATCGCCTTGATGAGCGTCGACTTGCCGGCGCCGTTGCGTCCGAGCAGGCCGAACACCTCGCCCCGGCCGATCGAGAAGGAGATCCCGTCGAGCGCGAACACCTTCCCGTCGTAGGAGTGGCGCAGGTCCTGCGCTTCGATCAGCGGGGTTCCGGTCGGTAGGGAGGACATGCGATCTCCGGGCCGACCGGCGCGCCCGACGGGCCCGCTCGGCCGGCGGTCGGGGCGGTGGGAATCCCCGCGGGAGATAACGTCCCGGTATCGCGTTAAGGGAGCTTCGAGGCGGGCGCGAGCGTCGGGATCTTCTCCCCGTTCCATCCGAAGAACCGGACGTAGAGGGCGGCGTTGGCGACGACGGCCGCGGCGTACCCCACGAACGGAACGGCGAGCGCGAGGTCCTCGAACGAATAGCCCGCGAAGAGCGTGGAGGCGCTGGCGGCCCCGACGCGCGCCGACTGGTTCGTCCCCGCCCCTTCCGAGCGGTCGGCCCCCGGCAGGCGCCCCATGAGCGCCGAGGATTGCGCCGGGAGGGCCGCCACGCGGAACATCGGCATCATCACGTAGAACAGGAGCGCGGGGGCGAGCGAAACGAAGGGGATCAGCACCGCGAGCACCGCCGTGACCGATCGGGTCCCGACGATCGCCCGGACGAACCCGTAGCGACGCTCGAGGAGCGGGGCCGAGAGCACCGAGACCGTGCCCAGGATGCTCCCGATGGACGTGTAGATCGCCATATCGGAGCGGGTGACCCCGTACGCCAGGACGAAGAACGGGATCAGGAACGGGGTCAGCAGGCCCTGCGAGACCCCGTTGAGCACGCCCGTCGCGGTGAAACGCAGGATCACTCGGCGGCTGGCGACCCCGGGCCGCCGCCCGCGCCGGACCGGCCGGACCGGGATCGGCACCGCCGCGAGCACCGAGGCGATGCTGAGACCGAAGGCGAGGGCGAAGACGTCGGTGAGGCTCCCTCCCTGCGCCGCCAGAGCCCCGAACGACGCGGCCATTCCGGCGACGAACGTAAACCAGCTGATCCACCGCGTCCTCCGATCGGGGGGCGTGAGATCGCTCAGGACCGCGAGCTGGAGCGGATAGGCGGCGCCGCCGACCCCACCCCCGGCGAGCGACCCGGTCGCGCTGAACCCCCCCAAGATGCTGGCGAGGAGGACGGTCCAGATCGTCGTCCCGGGAAGGAGGAGGATCCCGGTCGCGACCGGAAGGAGCGCGAGGGCGAGGAGGTAGGTTCCGCGGAGGGCACGTCGGCTCCCGAGGCGTCCGAGGGCGTAGGTGAGGAGGGCGGTCGAGAGCGCCCCCGCGAAGTAGAGGACCCCGAGCACGAAGGCGCCGACCTGGAGGTCGACCAGCACCAGGTACGGGAACCCGATCGTGACGAGCCCGGCCGCCAGGCCCCGGAAGACGCGGCTCGCAAAGAGGAAGGAGAGGCCACGACGGGCGCCGGCGATCGGAGGGAGGTCGACCGCCTCTCCGTCGTCGGGAACGGCGGCCCTCGTCGCCGCCGATCCGCGGGGCACCGGCGCGGCTCCTCCGCGCTCGGGGGCGGCCGACGTCAGCCGCTCGCCGTTGGTCCGCCGCCGAGTCGCTGCCGGACGCCCTCGGCGACCTCGAGCATCTCGAGGGCGCGCGCGATCGTCTTCGCCTCGCTCGGCATCGGGTGGTCGCGGAAGTAGCCGCGGACCCGCGTCGGGTGCGCGAGGCCGAGCGGGGGGACCGCGAGGTCGAGGAAGTCCGTGAGGATGCTCGTGCCCCCGTAGCGCTCGATCAGCTCCGGGAGATGCCGCTCGAGCCACGGCCACTCGACCTCCCGGGCGGCCGGGTTCGCGGCCGCGGCGGTGAGGACGACCGGGAAGTTCCCCTTGTTGATGCCGCCGGCCAATCCGAGGTCGAAGGTCGCCTCCACCAGACGCGGATCGTTGCTGGAGGCGAGCGCGATCTCGAACTTGACCGCCTCCGTCTGGCTGACCGCCGCCGCCAGACGGTCCCGGATCGCCCGGTACGCGGCCTCGCCCCCGGTGCTGGCGTACGCCAGCACGGTCGGCATCCGAACGTTCGCATCCAAGCGGTCCCACTCATCGAACCGCTGCGCCAAACGACGTGCGAAGTCGGGGTCGGAACGGACCCGCGTCCGCTGCACGGATTCGCGGAGGGATCCGGTGGTCGAGCTCTCTCCCGGGCGCCCCTGGAGGCCGAGCCGCTCGGAGTGGACCGCGGCGAACCCCCGCACCAGCTCGGCGACGCCCGGGAGATCCCCGGCCCAGTTGAAGAGGGTCTCGAGGTGGGCCGCGGTGGAGCCGACGCTCAGGTAATCCGTGGCCGAATCGAGAGCGCGGGCGAACCGACCGTACTGCGCGAGCGTGGTATCCCCCGAGAGGAGGAACGCCCACAGGTCATCGAGGACGCTCCAGCGGTCGCTCGGCCGCCGTCGATCGAACCCGAGCAGGAGGCGGGCGTAGAGCTCCGGGTCGTAGAGCGAGCGGTAGAACCCGAGCGCCCCCGGGTTCAGATGGATCGTCGCGTCGGGGGGCGCCGCCACGACGGTTTGCGGAGTGTCGAAGAGGATCCGGTGCGGCCGGCCGTCGACCTCGATCACCATCGGGATCGGCCAGACCGCGGTCGAGCGGTTCGGGAGGAACCCGAACGGTCGCTGACGGAGCTCGATTCCGGCGGCGGTCTTCCGGGCGGAGACGACCGGATGCCCGGCCACTTCGACCCACGGTCGGAGGATCCGGGTGACGGGCTCTCCGGTCGACCGATCGAGCGCCTCCCAGAGGTCCTGGCTGGTCGCGTTGCCGCCGGCGTGCTGCCGCAGATAGTCGGCGACGCCGCTCTGGAACCGGGCTTCGCCAAGGTATCCCTCGATCATCCGAAGGACCGAGGCGCCCTTTCCGTAGGTGAGCCGGTCGATGGCGATCGCGATCTCGCTCGGGTCGCCCACGTCGACCACGATGGGGTGATTGTTGCGGAGAGAGTCGAGCAGGAACCCCCACCGGGTCCAGATGGAGAGGAAGTCCTGCTCGCTCTCGAGCTCGGGGTAGCGCTTCTCCACGACCTTGTGCTCGACGAACGTCGCGAAGCTCTCGTTCAGCCAGATGTCGGTCCACCAGAACGGCGTCACGAGGTTGCCGAACCACTGGTGGGCGATCTCGTGGACGATCGTCGCAACGGTGTAGCGCATTTCGAACGCCGGCGTCGCCGGATTGATGAGGAGCTGCATGTCGCGGAAGGTGATCGCCCCCCAGTTCTCCATCGCCCCGAACGGGAACTCCGGCACGGCGATCAGGTCGAGCTTCGGCAGGGGGTAGGGAAGGCGGTAGTACGACTCCAGCTCCGCGAGCGCCGTCCGCGTCACCTCGAGGGCTTTGCGGCCTTCCTCGCGACGACCCGGAGGAGCGAGGACCGTGAGGCGCACCGCCCCGGCCATCTCTTCGAGGCGTTCGAAGACGCCAACTCCGAGCTAGCAGAGGTACGTTGCCATGGGCGGGGTCCGGTCGAACGTCCAGCGCTTATGGTCGCCGTCAACGACGACGGACGCGGGCGGCATGTTGGAGACGACCTCCTGGTCCTTCTGCGTCCGGACCGTGAGAACGATCGGTGCCTTCGCGTCGGGGCGGTCGAAGCACGGGAAGATCTGACGCGCCGCCGCCGCCTCGCACTGCGAGGTGAGGATGTAGGTCGGACCGAACTTCGAACGATAGAGGCCCATCAAGGTCGCCGGATCCACGGCCCCCGCGAAGGAGACGTGCACGGCCGCCCGTTGGTCGACCCCGGCCAGCAGCCGGAGCCGCTGCCGCGCGGCATCGATCTCGAACGGGACGGTCGTCCCGTCGACCCGCGCCTCGTGGATCTCGAGCTTCACCGCATCGAGGTCGATGCGCGGTCCCGTCCCGAGGAGCTCGAAATCGATGGTCCCCGTCCACCGCATCGTTGGAAAGTCGATGTCGAGCGCGAGGCGGTACTCGGTCACGCGGAACGGTCGATCGGGTGCGGTCACTAGATGCCCTCCGGCGAGCGTCCCCTACGGCCCGAGGAACATGACCCTTTCCGGGCGGCGTCGGCGACCTTCCGACCGGTCGTTCCCTACGGAACGGAGACCGCGTAGCCGAAGAACTGGAGCGGGCATCCCCCGCCGGCGTGGAGGAAGGAGAGACCTCCGACGACGAGCAACACGGCGCCGAGAAGGATCCCGAAGGCCGCGATCGGGACCGTGAGGAAGCTGAGCGAAATCGCGGCGAATGAGAACGCGAGCGCCGCGAGGCCGAACCACACGAGCAGGTTCGCCTCGACGCAGCCGCCGGGGACGTGCGCTCCCGCGAATCCCGCGGCGACGAGAACGACGAACCCGACGATCCCCCACGCCAGCGCGCCGGCGATCCCCATCGGGGAGGGACGATGCGTACGGACAGTTAACGCTCCTCTTCCACCGCCCCCGGCCGCGGGAGCCCGCCTCCTCAGCGGGGTTCGGACGCGGGGGGGTCGAAGCCGCCCTCCGACCCCGCGCGGTCGGCCGGACGCCGTCGGGACTGACGGAGGACCGAACCGACGCCCGCACCTCCGCGGGGCCCCTCCGAGAGGCGCTACCTTCAAAGCGGCCGAGCGCCTCCGGCACGCCGTGTCGGGGATCCCGCCGGGACTCCTCCCGGTCGTGGTCGAGATCGTCCGCACGAGCCCGCGACCGATCCGACGGCGGGCGATCCTTTCCGAGCTCGAGAGCCGAGGGCGGAAGCTCTCCCTGGCGGGCCTCAATCGGATTCTCGAACAGTGTCAAAAGGGCGGGATCTTGGTCGATTCGGCCGACGGATTGCGCCTCCCGGGGGCCGCCCCCGGGTCGACCAACTCGGGCCCCGCGCCGACCCCCTGACATGTCGGCCGAGGATCGCGGGCGCGCGACTCCGCGACCGCCCGACGCCGCGGACGCCGACCGAGCGACGGTCGCGAGGCTCGTCGACGCGCTGCTCCCGGCGGAAGCGGCGACGAACGAAGGCTCAGCCTATCCGGTGGCCTCCGCCGTGGGGATCGTCCCGCTGGTTCTGGAGCGGATCGGAGAGCTGCCGCGGGAGCAGCGAACAGCGTTCGAGCGACTGCTTCGCATCGTCGATCGTCGTGGATGGAACCTTCTCCTCCACGGTTCGTTCGTGCGATTTCGGGATCTCGACCCTCGGTCCCAAGCCGAGTACCTACGGCGCTGGTCGGTCAGCCGGTGGGCGGCGAAGCGTCGTGGTTTCCAGGCGATCAAGCAACTTGCGGCGACCCTCTACTTTTCCCATCCGACGGTCGACGGGACCCATCCGCTCTGGAGGCGGATCGGGTACGAGCCGCCGGTCGGGCGGAGCGACCCGGGCCCACCCCCGATCCCCGTCACCCGGCCGATCGGGCCGATCGACGCAGAGTATGATGTCTGCGTGATCGGCAGCGGCGCCGGGGGATCGGTGATCGCCGCCCGCCTCGCGGCGGCCGGCCGCTCGGTAGCTGTGCTGGAGGCGGGAGCGGCGTGCAACCCCGCGGAGTACCCACGCATCGAGCGCGACGCCCAGTCCGCGATGTTCGCGGGCCGCGGGACCCTGACCACGTCCGATGCCTCGATCGCCCTCCTCGCGGGCGCGACGCTCGGCGGGAGCACCGCGGTCAATTGGATGACCTGTCTCCCGCCGCGGCCCGAAGCGCGACGAGAGTGGGCCGACGCGACCGAGGATCCGACCCTGCTCGGCGCGGAATTCGACCGGGCACTCTCCGAGGTCTCCCGTCGGCTCGACGTCGGAACGGCCGAGAGCGACGTGCGAGGCTCGAACGACGTGATCCGCCGCGGGTGCCGGGCCCTCGGCTACGTCGAGGGGCGCGATTGGAGCATCCTGCCTCGCAACGCGCGGGGGTGCCGGTCGCGCTGCGGGTTCTGCGTCTTCGGATGTCCGTACGGCGCTCGCCGGGGGGCGTACGAGACGTATCTCGCGGACGCCGTGGCCGCCGGGGCCCGGATCTTCGCGTCGACGACCGTGGACGAACTGGTCGTCGAGCGCGGGCGCGCTCGCGAGGTGCGGGCGACCTATCGGGAGTCGGGACGCTCCTTCCCGGTGCGGATCCGCGCCCCCGCGATCGTCCTCGCCGCGGGCGCGCTCGAGACCCCGGCGATCCTCCTGCGGTCCGGCCTCTCGAGCCCCGGGATCGGACGGGGCCTTCGCCTCGACCCGACGACCGCGGTGGCCGGGGAGTTCCCGACCTCCGTCCGCCCATGGGACGGGCCGATGCAAACGGTCGCGGTGGTCCGGTTCCAGGCGACCGATCCGGGCGCTCACGGGCCGTGGATCGAGGCGGCTCCAACCCATCCGGGTCTCGCGGCCGCCGCCCTGCCGTGGGAGGCCCCCGGCCCGTATCGGCGGAGGCTCGAACGACTCGACCGGGTCGCCACCCCGATCGTCCTCGTTCGCGACGTCGGAGAGGGGAGGGTCCGGTTGGGGCCCGACCGCCGGGCGATGTTCGACTACACGCTGACCCGCGGGGACCGGAGCCACTTGGCGCACGGCATCGTCCAGGCGGCGTGGATCCTCCGTGCGGCCGGCGCGACCCGCATCTCCTCGCTCCATACCCCACCGCTCGAGGTCGGCGATGGGCGGGGCCCGATCTCGCGGGCTCAGTTCGACGAGTTCACGGAAGAGGTCGAGCGTCGAGGGATCCGCGCCGCCGCGATCGCGCTGTTCTCCGCCCACCCGATGGGCAGCGCCCGCGCGGGCACGGATCCGCGGAGCTGCGCCGCCGACCCGACGGGGCGGGTCTACGGCGCGGAGGGCCTCTGGATCGGCGACGGGAGCATCCTCCCGTCCGCGCCGGGAGCGAATCCGATGATCTCGATCATGGCCTTCGCCCACCGGACCGCCGACCGGATCCGCGGCGCTCTCGGTGCGCGTTAGCCGTTAGCGGCCCGCCCTCGAGCTCCCGGTGGTCGGCCGGGGCCGGGTCACCGCGAGAAGAACGGCGCCGACGATCGCCGTGATAATGTAGACCGCGAGGAGCGCGTCGTAGAGGTAGCGGACATCCCCGCCGTAGTAGGTGATGCCGAAGAGGTACTGCGCGAAGTCCCACGCCGAAGAGAATCCGACCTGGGCGTAGGTGAAGATGTCCCCGACCATCGCGAGCGCGAGCAGGGCGGCGCCGATCGTCCCGGCCCAGATGGCCCAACGCGAACGGACGGTGGCGAGGAGGACCCCGCCGGCCCCGGAGACGATCGCCATCGCGAGCACGGCGTACCAGTGGGCGTAGGAGCCGTTCGAGAGGGTCCCGAAATCGGTGCGGAGGTTCTGGTCGCTCAGGAGCATCCAGATCGCGAGGGCGGTCGCGACGAAGTACAGCAGGCTGAGACCCACGGCGGCGATACTCGGACGTTCCATCGACGCTGCCTCGATGGGACGAACGGCGCGGGGCCTATTCAAAGTGCCGGACCGAGGCGCTCAGCCCGGGTCCGAGGAGAGTCCGATCGAGGCCGGCCCGCCGAACGCCGTCCAGAGCTCATCCTGCCAGAAGTCGGCCGCCTCCCGGATCCGACGGAGCCGGGACGGTCGCAGTCCGTGGCGCTGCGCGACGACGAAGCGGCGATGGAGCCGGCCCTCCGGTTCGTTCGAGAGTTCCTCCAACTTGCGGGCGAGCGCGGCCGAGAGGCCGCGGGAGATGCGCCGGCTCGGATGACGGAGCGCGATTCGGTAGTGATGCGAACGGCCGACGGTCACCCGGAAGACCTGCGCGAGCAGGAGCTCTTCGCGTTCGGAGGCGAGTTCGAACGCGGCGAGGTTCCCGAGCTCGAGTGCGATCGAGTCGGGGTCGGTCACTCCGTCGCGAAGGTAGAGCCCTACCTCCAGCCCTCGCTTCACAGAGCCTCCGAGGGCCGCGACGCTCAAGACGGTGTCCCGCCGACCGCCAAAGAGACAGGAGGCGGGCCGGACGAGCAGCTCGTCCCGGTAGCGAGCGCGCGCTTCCGCGAAGAGGTTTAGTCCCACGGAACGTACCGGGGCGTCGCATGCGTTTCCGACATCTCCTGCACCGTCCGACAGCTCCGCATCCGTCGCCGACCGGCGGCCGCCGTACGTTCCCATGAACCCCACCTCCCGGTCGGCCGGGCGAGATCGGGATCCGCTCTCCTCCTGGTCCCGATCCGGTGCGGTCCTTGCCCTCCTCGCGGCGGGGGGTGTGGCGGTGATCTTCGCGTACGAAGCGTTCCTGATCGGGGGAAGTAGCGGCGCGTTCCCCCCGTCGATCGCGCAGGCCGAGACGTTCGACTTCCTCCTCTACTTCGCCCCGGGGCTCGGGGGAGGGGCCTTCTCGCTCGCATGGCTGGCCCAGCAACGGCGTCGATTCGAGCGATTCGAGTCCGCCGCGGAACGGCAATACTATCTGGCCCAACCCCCTCCGCTGCCCCCACCGTCCCCCGGCCCCCCTTCGGAGCCCCCCGGGCCGGTCTGGACGGGCCCCGTCTGGACCCCGACCCGTCTCGTGGGGCCCTCCTGGATCAACGTCGGGAGCGGGATGGTGCTCCTCGGTGCGATAGCGTGGGCCCTGGGCTGGCTGACGCTCGCAATCTCGAGCGTCACCGAGCTCAACCTCCCGACCTTCAACTCGGACGGCTGGTGGGAGTTCTCCTTTCTGCTGCTCGCGGTCGGGGCGATGATCGCGAGCGTCGGATGGATCCTGCACGAGCGAGCCATCGCGCGCTGGCTCGATGGCCTGGCCCCCGGCGAGCTCGAAGGTCGCTAAGACCGCGCCGGGGCGCCGAGGACGGCGTTCCACGACCTCACCCCCATCGTTATCGGGGGCCTGACGTCCTTTCGTCGAGGACGAGGTATGTTGGCACTGGCGGATTGCGCGGTGACGGTTCGCGACGCGGCAGCAAGCGCTCGATGGTGGGTCGAGAAGGTCGGGTTCCGGACCCACACCGTCGGGTCCGGCGAACACTCGATCATGGTCGCTCCGCCCGGCGACCGTTTCGTGCTCCATCTGTGCGAAGGGTTCGGTGAGGTCGAGCCCGGCAACACCGGGATCGCCTTCGTCACCGACGAGATCGAGCCGCTGGTCGAGCGGATGCGGGAGCGCGGGGTGCTCTTCCCCGAGCCGCTCCGGCGGGAGTCGTGGGGCGGGATGGCGAAGTTCGCCGACCCGGACGGGAACGTGTTCTGGCTGCTCGGCGCTCCGCGAAAGTTCATCGTGAGCGAGGTGCGCCGGCCGGCGTCCGGGGGCCGGGCCGGGGCTCCGAAGACGCCGACTCGTCGACCCACGCGCGCACCCACCGCCTCCGGTCGCCGGTCGCGTGCAACGCCGAAAGGTCGCTAGCGAGGCGTCGCTCCGCCCCTCGGCGCTCCGCAGGGCAACCGATCGCGGAGCGGGACCCGGAGGCCCGCGCCGCTCGCGTTCGCCGACGCTCTACTGGATCGGTCCCAGCTCCATCCGGCGGAATCCCCAGATCGCCGCCCCGAACGCAAGCGCGGCCAGTCCGGCCAGCACCGCGAGCGCTTGCACGTCGCCGAACCCGAGCGTGTTGGCGAACGCGTCCCGGATCGTGTTGGCGGCGTAGGTGAGCGGGTTCGCGTAGAAGATCGCCGCGAGCGCCGGGGGGGCCGAGCTGGCGGGATAGTACACGGTGGACAGGAAGATCACGAACAGCTGGAGGAACGACTGGATCGTGAAGTAGGCGTTCGCCGACCGGAGCTGCGTCCCGAGGGCGATGAGCAGCCCGGCGAAGAAGATCCCGCCCAATCCCACGGTCAGGAGGACGACGCCGAGTCCGAGAGGCGTGAGCGCGGGGAGGCCGATCAACGGGATGCCCACGAGGACCATGACCCCGACGCCGACCAGCGCGAAGAGGAGGGTCGTGAGGACGAGCCCCAGGAGGTACTCCGCGCGCAGGAAGGGGCCCGAAAAGATCTGTTCGACCATCGCCCATCGACGGTCCAGCCAGAAGAGATTCCCCGATACGACACCGCCCGTGATCATCTGGAAGGCGACCATTCCCGGGACGAGGAAGGCGGTGTACGACTGGCCGTTCGTCGCCGTCGACGGGATCAGGTTCGTGAACACGGTCCCGAGAACGATGATCGTGATCGCGGGCTGGCCGAAGCGGATGATCACCGTGAGCGGGTCGAGGTTGGAGGCGAAGTTCCGGACGACCAGCCGAACGACCGGAGGAAGGGTCATAGGGCGCCGCCCCCGGGCCGAAGGGGGCCCTCCCCGCCCGGGGAAGGCGAGGCCTCGGAAGCGTTGGCGCCGTCCGTTCCGATCATCCCGAGGAACGCACCCTCCAGCGTCGCCTCCTCGATCGACACGCGCGTCAGCTCCAGGCGATGGGCCAGCGCCCACGCGCTGATCCAGGGGAGAAGCTCTTCGGCGTGCTCGGCCCGCAGGACCAGGCCGCGATCCGGCACGCTCGCCCCCTCGACCGGTGCCAGGAGGATCGCCGGCCGATCGCCGAGCGCGAGGCGGAACTCCGTGCGAACGGCCGCGGAGATCGGGTCCGCGAACTCCAGCGAGATCTCCCGAGCGCCGCCGTGGCGTTTCTTGAGCGACTCGGCGGTATCGAGGGCGATGAGCCGCCCTTGGTGGAGGACCGCGATCTTCTCGCAGAGCGTGTCCGCCTCGTGCAGGATGTGCGTCGTGAAGACGATGGAGAGCCCGCCGCGCGCCCGCTCCTTGAGGTAGCCGAGGATCCGGCGACGCGCGATGGCGTCGAGGCCCACCGTGGGCTCGTCCAAGAACAGGATCTCCATATCGTGCATCAGCTCCCGCGCGACCTGGAACCGCCGTCGCTCGCCGCCCGAGAGCGCCCACGGCTTGCGCCGGCGGGCCGCGTCGAGCTCGAACAGCTCGATCATCTCCTCCGCCCGGGACTTCGCGACCTCGCGCGGGACGCCCCAGAGGAAGGCGTAGAGGGTCAGGTTCCGTTCCACCGTGACGAAGTCGAGGGATTCGGATTGGAGGACGACCCCGAGACGGCCCCGCAGGGCCCGTCCGGCGCGGCGGAGGTCCTGACCGAGAACGGTCGCGCTGCCCTCCGTCGGCGGCAGGAGCGTGGTCAAGAGCCGAACGGTGGTCGTCTTGCCGGCGCCGTTGCGGCCCAGCAACCCGAGCACCTCCCCCCGGCGCAGCGTCAGGTCGAGGTGGCGGATCGCGTAGCGACCCGGCGCGTACGAGTACCCGAGGTCGTGCGTCGCGAGGACGAGTTCGCGTTCTGCCATCGCGGGAGAGCGCGCGGAACCCGGTACCGCTCTTGACCGTTGCGCGAGCGGGGCCCGCGAGGGCGCTACGGGGCGATCCCCCGGCCCCGACGCGCGAGGGTCGGGGGAAGGAAGAGGGCCATCGCGGCGGCCGCGAGGCCGATCCCGACCATCGCTTCAAAGCCGAGCGGGAGCAGCGTGTAGCTCGCCGCCGCAATCGCCCCGACGAGCAGCGGCCCGATCACCCCTCCGCCGCCGGCGCCGAGTTCGAAGACGACCGCGTTGGCGAACGACGAGGACCGGTGGGGAACGTAATCGGCGGAGAGGCTCATCAGGAGCGGGAAGGTGCTGAACGTGAAGAATCCGATCCCGAAGAACCAGATCCAGGAGAGCGGCCCGACGATCACGACGTAAAGCAGCGTCGATCCGGCGGCCCCGGCCGAGCTCAGGGCGAGGAGGTACCGCACATCGGAGCGGTTCGCGGCCCATCCGAAGAAGAGCTGCCCGAAGATCCCACCGAAGTACATCCCGGCGACGACGAGTCCGAGGAACCCGGTCGCCGGGATGCCCCGTTCTTGCGTGAGAAAGGTCGGGATCCAGACCGCGACCCCTTGCGTCGCGATCGACCGGACGAAGGCGACGATCGTCAGGGCCACGATCCCGCGGGTGAGCGATTCCGACGCCGGCCGTGGGGAGGTCCGGGAAGCGGCCCGCTCGGGGGCGGTCAACGACCGGGTCGTCAGAACGACGACGATCGCCGCCAGCGCCCCCACCACGACGAACGGAACGAACGAGAGCGTCGTCACGAGCTCGAGCGAGACGAGAAAGAGGACCAAGGGGTAGAGCGCGCGGCCGAGGCTGCCGAACGAGCCGTTCACCCCGAGCGCCGTCCCCCGCTCGTTCGGAGGGAAGGCACGCTGCAGCAAGGTGGCGCCGAGAGGATGGTAGAAGGAGGTGGCGAACCCGGTGACGAGCGCGGCGACGAGCGACAACGCGAAGTCGAACGGGCCCCCGGCGTCGACCAGGACGAGCTCGAAGAGCAGTAGGCCCAGGGCCAGCAACCCCATGCCGACCGCCATGAGCGACGCCGGTCGACCCCGTCGATCGGCCCACCAGCCGACCCCGAGCCCGAGCAGCGCCGACGACGCGTAGTACACGACGAAGAGGGTCGTGACCTCGAGCGGGGAGAATCCCCGGATCGGGATCAAGAGCGCCGCGATGACCGGGACGAAGAACGCCGTCCCGTCATTGACGAAGTGCGCGATCGAGGTCGCCCCGAGGATCCGCCCCCGGCGGGGATCCGCGCGCTCCGGCGCCTCGATGGTTGCCTCCGCCACGCCGTACCCTCCGTTCGGTCCGGATCGTCCACCCCGCGAGCGAACGAGCACCCGCCGGAGGACCGGAGCCGAGAGGCGACGAATTCGAATCCATATGTATCCCCCCCCGCCCTTGGTGGAAGGGAATCATGCGGCCACGGCAGCGGGGAGCGTCCGAATTGGAACTGAACGAGAGCCGCACGGAGGGAGCCGGGGATGCGAGCCGACCCCCGGCGAGCCGAGGAGCGCGCCGATGAGCGCACCCTCCGCCCCCCCGATCGTGGTCTCCCGGCGCTCCCGACCGACGCCCCGGCTCGATCAATGGAAGCGGTCCTGGCACCTCCTGCGGCGCAACACGCTCGCCCTGGTCGGATTGGGGGTCCTCCTCACGCTCCTCGGGGTCGCGCTCTTCGCGAGCACGCTTCCCATCCCCTGGAACGAGATGACCCCGTACTGCAGCTTCCGGGCGGCCGGCTGCACGTACGTGTGCACCTACTCCGGCGGGGCGCCGCCGGGGCCGAACTGCTACCAAGTGAACTCGAATTTTCCGTCGTTCATCCCCCCGACCCTCTCCGTCGGAAACGGGGCGGGGCAGCTCCCGCTCGGTTCCCTCGCGCAGTCTCCCAGTTCGCCGATCTACTACAACCTCCTGAGCGGCATTTTGCGAGGCGCGGACTGGTCGCTCGTCATCGCCTTCATGATCGTCGTGTCGGCGGCCGGGATCGGCATCCTCGTCGGCGGCGCCTCCGGGTACTTCGGTGGCGCGGTCGACGAGTCGCTCATGCGGGTCGTCGACATGTTCCTCTCGATCCCCGGCCTCCTCTTCGTGATCATCACGGCCACGGTCTTCTCGACCTTCACGATCCCGGGGCTCACGCTCCTCGCGTCGAGGGTCGTGCTGCTCTGCCTCGCCTTCATCGTCGTGACCTGGCCCCTGTACGCCCGCATCGTCCGCGGGCAGGTCCTGGTCGTCCGCGAACAGAAGTACGTCGAAGCCGCCCGCGCGAGCGGCGCGCGGGGCCCCCGCCTTCTCTTCCGGCACATCCTCCCGAACAGCGTCTATCCGGTCTTCATCCAGATGTCCCTCGATTTCGGAGGGATCCCGATCCTGGTCGGCGCGCTGGCCTTCCTCGGGTTCAACCTCTTCGGCCTCTCGACCACCCAGGTCTTCCCGGAGTGGGGATCGCTCTCGGCGTACTCGGTGAACCAGTTCGGCGCCGTGTTCAGTGCCTGCAGCATCGGCTCCTGCGTCCTGCCCTGGTGGCAGATCCTCTTCTCCGGGTCGATGCTGTTCCTCCTCGCGATCAGCGTCAACTTCTTTGCGGACGGATTGCGGGATTCGCTCGATCCTCGTTCGCGTCGCTAGGGCCCGCTCGCTCCGGTCGCGTCGGCGACGGTGGGGCGCGCGACCCGCTCGCCCCCGGCGTAGATGTTGAACCCGTCGTCGCGCAGGAAGCCGACGAGCGTGAGACCGTGCTCTTGCGCCAGAGCGATCGCGAGGTGGCTCGGGGCACCCACGCTCGCGAGGATCGGAAACCCTCCCACCAGGGCCTTCTGGACCAGCTCAAAGCTCGCCCGGCCACTGACCACCGCGATCGATCGGCTCGCGGGCAGTCGTCCGTCCAACGCGAGGCGCCCCAGCGCCTTGTCGAAGGCATTGTGGCGCCCCACGTCCTCCCGGACCCACTCGAGGCGCCCGGTGGCGGCGTCGGCCACGCCGGTCGCGTGGACGCCGCCCGTGCGGGCGAACGTCGCCTGCTGGCGGAACAGTTCGCGGGGGAGCCCCCGCAGTACCGACGCCGGAACGCAGAGGCCGGACGGCGGACGCTCGATGCCGAGCCGTTGGACGCGATCGAGCGAGGTACGCCCGCAGAGCCCGCAGCTCGAGGAGACGTAGATCGCGCGCCGGAACCGTTCGGGATCGAAGGCACGAGCGAGGTCGACCGTGACCACGTTGAACCATTGCTCCTCGGCGGGAGGAGTGCAGTACCGGATCCCCCGCAGGTCGCGGGGCCCCCGGGCGATCCCCTCGCTCAGGACGAACCCCGCCGCGAGCTCGAAGTCGTGGCCGGGGGTTCTCATGGTGACGGCGACCGCCGTGGCCGGCTCGCCGCCCGGTCCGGCGATCCGGATCTCGAGCGGTTCTTCGGAGGCGACCTCGTCCCAGCGTTCCGGGGCCGTTGCGTTCCCCGGGACGCGCCGGATCGGCACGCGTCGGGTGGCGGAGGGGCGCTCGTACGGCGGACGCTCGTTCGAAGGATCCATCGGGCCGACCTCGGACCGCTCGCTCACGTACGCCGGCGCGCGCGACCGAGCTCGGCGAGCGCCGCGAGGACCGCCCGGAGCCCCTCGCTCACTTCGGGATCCCGCAGACGCCGTCGGATCTCCCAGATCCCCAACGGCGCCGGGCCCGCGCGACCGCCCGAGGAGCCGTCCGTCGGAGCCGCGGCGGTCCCGATCGCTTCGAGGTCGAGAACGGAGAGGAGCTCGAAGAGGACCCGCAGGTTGCGGGCCAGTCGGAGGCGCTCTCCTTGGGCGAGGAATCGGTCGAGGGACGCCTGGACCGCCGGACCTCCCTCGACGGTCGCGCGCGCGGCGTCCAGTACCCCGTGATCGTTCAGCGCGCGCAACAGCTCGAGCGCGTGCTCGATCGCTTCCCGACGCGCCGGGTCCGTCAACGCCGCGCGCCACTCGCTCAGAAGCTCGCGATCGTCCGCCGACCCCCGGACGATCTCGCGGGTCGGCTCGCTCACCGTGTCCCCCCCGTGAGCGGCCGATAATCGGGCCGGCTCCACTTCTCGTTGACCCGGATGCCGACCTGCGGCGGCGCCGGGGTCGCGCGACGGAAGTTCGAGCGCGGGAGCGGGGGCTCGGGTTCGGCGGCGGTGCCGAGCCGCTCGATGCGCGCGGGGATCTCCTTGTAGGCGGGGGTCGCCGCGACCGAATCCCTCGCCCCCCCCGTGAGCCAGTTGATCGCGTCGTCGGACCGTCCGTGGATCGGCAGGAAGACCGTGCGGCCGCGGACCCGATCGGTGATGACGACCCGGGTCCGCACCGCGCCGGTGCGCGAGACCAGCCGCACCCAATCCCCCTCCTGCAAGGCCTTCTCCCGCGCGAGTTCCGGCGAGACTTCCAGGAACATCTCGGGGACCCGCTCCCGCAACCCCTCGCTCTCGCCGGTCAGGTTGCGCCAGTGAAAGTGTTCGAGAAGGCGACCGTTGTCGACCGTCAGGTCAAATTCCCCATCGGGCGGGAGGGGAGGAAGGAATTGGGTCGGGTAGAGGATCGCCTTCCCGTCGGGGAAGGCGAATCGTTCGGCGTACAGCCACGGCGCGTCGGTCCCGTCCGGCCCGACGGGCCATTGCAAGCTTTGGTAGCCGTCCAGGCGTTCGTAGGTGACCCCCGCGAAGATCGGGGCCACCGAGCGGACCTCCTCCATCACCGCCGACGCGTTGGGATACCTCCACCGCGCCCCCATGGCGTTCGCGAGCTCCACGAGGATCTCCAGATCGGTCCGGGTCCCGGAGAGCGGTTCCATCGCCCGATGGAGGCGCTGGATGCGACGCTCGGTGTTGACGAACGTCCCTTCCTTCTCGAGCGAGAGCGCGCTGGGGAGCACCACGTCCGCGAACTGAGCGGTGCGGGTCAGAAAGGCGTCCTGGACGACCAGGAAATCGAGCTTGCGCAACGCCTCCGAGGTCCGTTGGACGTCCGCGTCGGCGAGCACCTTGTCCTCCCCCACGATGTACATCGCCCGGAGCCGGCCGTCGAGCACCGCGTCGATCGCCACGACGCTCGTGAGTCCCGGCTCGGACGGAAGGGCGACCCCCCAGGCCCGCTCGAGCCGCTCTCGCACACCGGGTTCGGTCAGCTTCTGGTACCCGGGATAGTAGTTCGGGAGGGCCCCGAAATCGCTCGCGCCCTGAACGTTCGCGTGTCCGCGGAGCGGGTAGCCCCCCGTGCCGGGGCGGCCGTAGTTCCCGGTCAGGAGGAGGAGGTTCGAGATCGCCGTCGACGTCTCGCTCCCGTCCTGATGCTGGGTGATGCCCATCGCCCAGCAGATCGCGACGCTCTTCGCCTCGTGGATCATCGACGCGAACCGGACGATCGCCTCTTCCGGGATCCCGGTGCGGAGGCTCGCGTCCGAGAGGGACAAGGTCGCCAGGCTCGCCCGGAATTCCTCGAGGCCCTTCACCCGCGTCGCGAGGAACTCCTTCGCTTCCCAGCCGTGATCGAGGAGGTAGCGGGCCGCCGCGTTGAGGAGCAAGAGATCGGTCCCGGAGTTCGGAGCGAGCCAGAGATCGGCCCGACGGGCCATGTCGTGACGGCGGGGATCGATCACGATGAGGCGATGGCCCGCGAGCTTCTGGGCGCGCTTGATGCGCGACGCGATCACGGGATGCGACTCGGCCGTATTCGAACCGATGGCGATCACGAGCTCCGCCCGAGCGAGGTCCTCGATCCCCCCGGCGTCCCCCCCGTATCCGACGGTCCGCCACAAACCGACGGTCGCCGGCGACTGGCAATAGCGCGAGCAGTTGTCGACGTTGTTGGTGCCGAGCACGGCGCGAGCGAACTTCTGGGTGAGGTAGACCTCCTCGTTCGTGTCGGTGCAGGAGGCGATGACGTAGAGGGAGTCGGGCCCGTGCGCGCGCCGGATCTCCGAGAAGCGCTCGGCGACCCGCGCGAGCGCCTCCTCCCACGTCGCCGTTCGAAAGCGCCCGTTCTCCCGGATCAGGGGTCGCGTCAGCCGGTCCCGGCTGTTGATGTGACCCCAGCCGAACTTTCCCTTGACGCAGGTGGCAAGCCCGTTCGCCGGGGACTCCTCGCGCGGTTGGACCTTCAGCACCGTCCTCCCCCGGGTCCAGACGTCAAAACTGCATCCGGTGCCGCAGTAGGTACAGACCGTCTTCGTCTTGCGCACGATCGTCTCCCGCATCGCCGCTTCGGCATCGCTCAACGCGAGCAGCGTCTGGAATCCTCCTTCGAGGTTGGCCGTCGCTTCCACGAGCAGGTTCTTCGAGGCCTCGGGGAGACCGGTGAAGACCCCGGCGCGGCCGACGATCGAGCGTTCCAGGAGCGCGTCGACCGGGCAGACGTTGACGCACGCGCCGCACGCGACGCACGACGACTCGTTGATCGCCCGCCCGTCGTCCCAGACGACCCGAGGCGGGGTACGGGCCCAATCGATGTGCAGCACCTCGTTGACGACCAGGTCCTGGCAGGCCGCGACGCAGCGGCCGCAGAGAATGCATTGGTTCGGATCGTACCGGTAGAACGGGCTCGATTCGTCCAGGGGATACGGCTTCGGCCGGTACGGCTGACGGTCGAGGCCGACGGTCCGCGCCGCCTCGTGAAGGCGGCAATCCCCGTTGTTGTTGTCGCACAGGGTGCAGCGGAAGTGATGCGACTCCGCCAGGCGGCGGACGGCCTCGGCGCGAGCGCCCGCCACCGACGGGGAAGTGACCCCGACCACCGCCCCCTCGCGGACGACGGCCGAACAGGCACGGGCGATCTGGCCATCGATCGAAACGAGGCACGAGTCGCAGCTCTCGAGCGGGCCGAGCGACGGCGTGTAGCAGACATGCGGGAGATCGAGCCCGGTGCGGAGGATCGCGTCGATCAGTCGCTCGCCCGCCCGACCCTCCCGCGCGACGCCGTCGATCTGGAACCGGACCGTTCCGTTGTGCGCGACCGCCATCCGACCGCCCACGATCGGGAGCGCGCTAGACCATATCACCCCGGCGGCGCACCGTCGCGCGCCAGATCGGCGGGCGTGTTCACATCGGCGAACGTTCGCCGCGGCAGTTCGCGGACGGGAACGAGGTCGACCATCCCTTCGTTCGCGAGCTCCCGGACCAGGTCCTTGAGCGCCCGACCGGCCGTCCAGCACGTCGCGACGCGGTCCCGCGGGAGGTCGTAGACCGCGTGGAGCACTTCGAGCGTGGCATCGGGGTGGACGGGGACGACGGATCGACCGGGTCGATACCGGCGCAGGAGCGAGCGGATCGCCGTCGCGTCGATCCAGGGCATATCGGCCCCCGCCAGGACGAACGGTCCCGGGCGATCCTCGAGGATCGTTCGGACTCCCCCCAACGGCCCGCGACCGTAGCGGTCCGAGAGCACGGGGGCGGGCGGGGAGGGGATCCCGTCCGCGAGGGAGACGATCCGCACGCGCAGTCCGGCGCGCGTGAGGGAACCGACGGCGCGGTCGATGAGCCGCTCGTGATCGACGGTCGCAAAGAACTTCCCGGGGAATCGCGACGCGCGGCCGACGAGGACGAACCCCTCGGCCACCGCGGAGGGAGCGTCGCTCACTCCGACCGGCGACATCGTCCTCGCTCCCCGGCGGCGCACGGATCGACGCGCCGACCCGAGAACGGCGGAGCGCCGTTCGGAACGACCGCCGCGGGGCCCGCGGGTTCGATCATCGTCGTGCGGACCCCTTACCGCAAGAACCGCCTCAGGCCCGATCGCGTGAACTCCTGCTCTCCCGCGAGACGCTCTCCGTCGGCGCGGACCAGAACGGGGAAGACGTCCGATGGCCGTACGAAACGGTCGACGATCGGGAGCGCCTCCCCCGGCCGATCGACATTGACGATGGTCAGTGGCCGCCGTTCTCGTCGCGCGACATCGATCACCAGTTCGACCGACGCGACCAACCCGCTGGGGACGTGCCACTCCGTATCCTCTCCGAGAACTTGGATCGACCAGTCGGAGCTCGCGTCCCCCTGCTCGGTCAAGCGGGCCGGCTCGTGCGAGGAGGTCCGGGCGATCGCGGGGATCGAGACCGCGCCGAGCATGGTTTGCCAGAACGAACGGTACCCGACGTCGCCGTTCCCCGCCCCCGGCTCCCCGGGGACGAACAGCCAGAGCTCCCCGCTCACCGGCATCGCCGGACGCTACTCGGCGCCCCGCATATAGTTCCCTCCGGTGGACCGTTGTCGGACGGCGACGACGCCTCCCCCGCGAAGGGGATCCCGGTCATCCCGCCGGTCCGGGACGGGTCCGTTCGGGGTGGCAATACGCTCCGCTATCGATCTGCCGGAGTTCGCGCACCCCTTGGACCATGCTCCAAAGGCCGATCCCGCCGACCACCGCGAGAACGAGCCCGGTCGCGATCCCGATCGAGTCGAGGTTCGGGATCGGGTTCCCGGTGCTGATCGCGTAGTTGGCGATCGACGGGAAGACCACGAGGAAGGCCCCGACCAGGGCGAAGAGGGCCCCCCCGTAGTAGAGCGTCCGCCCGGCGGTCTTCCGACCGAGATAGCAGACGTCGTCCTCGCTGAGCTTCTTCGCGCGGGCGAACGAGGCGAACACCGCACCGAAGATGATCTGCATGACCATCGTCCCGAGGCCGAAGGCGAGGCCGACCAACGGTGCGTAGATCAAGCTCGGGACCTGCGGGGCGAGGACGAAGGTGATGATCGTCGCGTAGGCCCCGAACCCAAAGCCAGCGATCAGGCCGTGCACCGCCGCCATCGACAGCGGAACGCCGGCGAGGTGGGCCTCGTCGGTCGGCCGGCGCGTGGCGGCCGCGCTGTGATGGCTCTTCCCGTGGAGGAGCGAATCGAACGGCAAGTGCGGATAGCGGCCGCGCAGTACGTACCAGCCCGCGAAGACCATCGCCCCGCCCACGACGATGTAGACGGGTCCGTTGAGGTTGTACGCTTGATAGATCGCGGCCAAGCCGAGGAAGCCCAAGGTGGTGAGCAACGCGCGCTGGGCCGTGAAGCCGGCCGAGAAGACGAATCCGGCCTTCATCCCCTGCCGCGTGCTGTAGCTGCCGATCGCGTAGCTGAACGTGATCGGCCACGTGTGTTCGTCGGGGGTCGCCCCGTGCAGGAGCCCGAGCACGAAAGCGATGAGGAGGATCGTCCCGACCGTCAAACCGGCCGGGGGGTTCAGGAGCCAGCTCAGATCGACCATGCCGACCTCGGTCGCGGGAGGGGTTCGCGCGCGTCGGCGCGTCGCCGCCGCGAGATGGTCGCGTGCCAAGTCCCGCGAGGGCGGAGCCCCTGCTCCGGACCGCCCGTCCCGAAGGACCGGGGGACGGTGGCGGGGGCCCGCCGCGGCATGCCTCGGATCGCCTCGGGGTCTAGGAGGGCGATCGCGCCGACGCTCCGTCGGCCGGCGCGAACTCGTTGACCGCCTCGACGAGCGGGGTGAGATAGGTCAACCCCGGCCCGCCGTGCATGACGACCGCGACGAACCCCGCTTCCATCAGCTCCCCGCGGGTCGCCCCGAGAGCGACCGCCGAGGAGACATGGAAGGCGATGCACCATTCGCACTGCGCCGCGACCGCGAGGGCGACGCTGATGACCTCCTTGTCCTTCGCCGAGAGGGCCGGCCCCCCCTCGGCCATCTTCATGAAGTTCAGGAACCCTTGGATCTCCTTCGGGTACTCCTTCTGCAGCGTGCCCACCAGGCTGTGGAACTCGTTGAGCTTGTCTCGCATGTGCCCCATGATCCCACCCCCGATGGCCTAGCGCTCCCGCTCGTGGAGACGGGTTTCGATGACCCGCAGGCGTTCCTCGAGAACCGCCCTTTCTCCTTCCAGGTACTCCCGCCGCACCGCCGCGGCTCGATCCCCGGTCGTCCCGGAGCATCCGGCGCGGTCGAAGTGACGGTCGGCGTGATGTTCGTGGCACTGGCAGCACTCCGGACGGCAATGCTCGGACATGGTCCACCCATCTCTTGCATCCGCGTCGGCATAATCAACCGGCGGTTCACCTCAGTTGACCTTTCCCAGCAAGTGCGACCGGCGCGTGAGGTGGAATGGCTCGGACGCCTCCTCGCCCTTTCGAAGGAGCGATGTGGAGGGAAGTCTGGGGAGTCCGGAGCCCCCCATGCCCGCGCACCGCCCCCGGATGTTTCACGAGCTCGCCCCGTATTACGACGCGCTCATCGCGGGGAAAGATACCGCCGCCGAGTGCCGCTCCCTCGAGGCCCTGGTCGGGCGCTACGGCCGCTCGCCGGGCCGGGCCTGGCTCGACGTCGCGTGCGGGACGGGGCGCCATCTCGCGATCCTCCGACGGAAGTTCCGCGTGGTCGGCCTCGACCGCAGTGCGGAGATGCTCCGCGTCGCTCGGAGGCGGCTCCCCGGCGTGCGACTCGTTCGGGGCGACATGCGCTCGTTCGATCTCGGCGAGAGGTTCGATGTCGTGAGCTGCCTGTTCAGCGCGATCGGCCACCTCGCGACCGAGCGCGAGCTCCTCCGCACGTTCCGGACCCTGGCCTCCCACCTCCACCCCGGCGGGATCCTGCTGGTCGAGCCATGGATCGACCCGGAGCAGTTCCACCCCGGTTTCGTTCACCTGGCGACCTCCCGGGCGCCGCCGCTCACCGTCGCGCGGCTCTCCTACTCGCGGACCCGCGGGCGACGATCGAAGGTCGAGTACCACTACCTGATCGGCATCGCGGGGCGCGGGATCCGGCACGTCACCGAGACCGACGTCGGCCTGCTCGTTCCGCGGGCGCGACTCCTCGAGATGTGCGCCCGCGCCGGCCTGAAGGCCCGGTTCCTGCGCCGGGGCCTCACGCCGGGGCGGGGTCTTCTCGTCGGGCAAAAGCCCGCGCGCGGTCTCCGGGGCCGAGCGAAGCCCGGCGCCCGACGCATCGTTCGGACTCCGCCGCGCACCGCAAGGAGGCCCCGCAGCCGACCGATGTCGGAGGCGCCCGGGCGATCCTCCGCGCGGCCGCGGCGGTTCAGCGGAGATCGAAGCGATCGGCGTCCATGACCTTCGCCCAAGCGGCGACGAAGTCGGCCACGAACTTCGCGGGGCCGTCCGCTGCCGCGTAGACCTCGGCGAGCGCCCGGAGCTCGGAGTTCGCCCCGAAGACGAGGTCGACGCGCGTGCCGGTCCACTTCGTCGCGCCGGTCTTCCGATCGACCCCCTCGAAGAGATTCTCGTCCGGCGTCGCCTTCCATTCGATGCGCATGTCGAGCAGGTGGACGAAGAAATCGTTCGTCAGGGCACCGGGTCGGCTCGTGAAGACCCCGTGCGGGGACGAACCGACGTTCGCGTTGAGGACCCGCATCCCTCCGACCAGGACGGTCATCTCGGGCGGGGTCAACGTGAGCAACTGCGCCCGGTCGAGGAGCAGCTCTTCGGCGGGGATCGAATAGCGCGCCTTGAGGAAGTTGCGGAACCCGTCCGCGACGGGCTCGAGATATCCGAACGACTCGACGTCGGTCTCCTCCTGCGTCGCATCGGTGCGGCCCGGCGAAAAGGGAACGCGCGTCGGGTGGCCCGCCGCCGCGGCGGCCCGCTCGATCGCCGCCGCTCCCCCGAGGACGATGAGATCGGCGAGCGAGACGCGCTTTCCATCGGCCCGGCCCGAGTTGAACTCCGTCCGCACGCTCTCGAGGGCCGCGAGGGTCTTCCCGAGCTCCGCGGGCTCGTTGACCGGCCAGTCCTTTTGCGGGGCCAATCGGATCCGTGCGCCGTTCGCGCCTCCCCGCTTGTCGGATCCGCGGAACGTCGCGGCCGAGCCCCAAGCCGTGCGGACCAACTGCGGGATCGAGAGGCCCGTCCGCAGGATCTTTCCTTTGAGTTCCTCAACGTCGTTGGCGTCGACCAAACGGTGGTCGACCGGGGGGATCGGGTCCTGCCAGAGGAGGACCTCGGTGGGCACCTCGGGACCGAGGTAGCGGGACCGCGGGCCCATGTCGCGGTGGGTGAGCTTGAACCACGCGCGCGCGAAGGCGGAAGCGAACTGGTCCGGATGCTCGTAGAATCGGCGAGAGATCTTCTCGTACGTCGGGTCGAACCGGAGGGCGAGATCGGTGACCAACATCGTCGGCGCGTGGCGCCGCGACGGATCGAACGCATCCGGAACGGTCGCCGGATTCCCCTTCGCGACGAACTGGTAGGCTCCGGCGGGGCTCTTGGTCAGCTCCCATTCGTAGCCGAAGAGGTTCTCAAAGAAATTGTTGCTCCAGCGGGTCGGCGTCGTCGTCCACGTGACCTCGGGGCCCCCGCCGATCGCGTCCGGACCGGTTCCCGAACGAAATCGGCTCTTCCAGCCGAGGCCCATCTGCTCGAGCGGGGCCGCTTCCGGTTCGGGCCCGACGAGCCGCGGGTCCCCGGCGCCGTGGGTCTTCCCGAAGGAGTGACCCCCCGCGATGAGCGCGACGGTCTCCTCGTCGTTCATCGCCATGCGCTTGAACGTCTCGCGGATGTCCCGGGCCGCCGCGACCGGGTCCGGCCGACCGTTCGGCCCTTCGGGGTTCACGTAGATGAGGCCCATTTGCACCGCCGCCAAGGGATTCTCGAGGTCCCGGTCGCCCGAGTACCGCTTGTCCCCGAGCCACGTCTCCTCCTTCCCCCAGTACACCGACTCGTCCGGCTCCCAGACGTCCGTCCGGCCCCCGCCGAATCCGAAGGTCCGGAATCCCATCGATTCGAGCGCCACGTTCCCGGCGAGGACGATCAGATCGCCCCAGGAGATCTTCCGTCCATACTTTTGCTTCACCGGCCACAGGAGCCGGCGGGCCTTGTCGAGATTCACGTTGTCCGGCCAAGAGTTCAACGGCGCGAACCGCTGCTGTCCGGTCCCGGCGCCGCCGCGCCCGTCCCCCACGCGGTACGTCCCGGCGGCGTGCCACGCCATCCGGACCAAGAGTCCCCCGTAGTTGCCGAAATCCGCCGGCCACCAATCCTGGCTCTCCGTCAGGATCGCCTGGATGTCCTTCTTCAGTCCGGCGTAGTCGAGGCTCTGGAACTCCTTGGCGTAATGGAAGGAGGGCCCCATCGGGTCCGAACGGGACGAGTTCTGCCGGAGGATCCCCAGGTTGAGCCGGTGGGGCCACCAGTCGCTGTTGGAGCGCATTCCGAGGTTCGTCGCG
>JAJZMW010000028.1 GCA_021848165.1 Thermoplasmata archaeon | reverse complement strand
AAGACCGGTCGCCGTGGCTCCGCGAGCTCGTTGAGGAACGCTTCGAGCGTGCGCGCATGGAGCCGGTGGTCCTGGCCGAAGACGTCGATCACGCGCTCGTAGGCGGCGAGCTTGCGGAGATGGTAGGCGACGTCGCGCGCGACGTAGAGGCTCGTCCCGTTCCCGCGCTGGTAGACGACCCGCGCCGACTCCTTCGGGAGATCGTAGCGGCTGAGATCGAGGGCGCGCGCCCCGTTCTCCTCGGGCACCGACGTCGGGAGCTCGTTGAGGCGCGCGAGGGCCTTCTCGACGCTCCCGTCGGTGAGGAGGGACGACTCCCAGACGAACGTATCGAAGTGGATCCCGATGCGGGCGAGGGTGGCGACCATCCCCGCGAGGACCTTCTCCGCGAGCTCCCGGTGGAGCGGGGGGGCGTGCCCCTCCTCGATCGCCTGCACGAGCTGTTGGAGCTCCGCCTGCGCCTCGGGATGCGTCTTCACGTAGGCGCTGACGTACGGATACGGGCGCCCGTACTGAACGTCCGGCTTCGGCGCGGCGGGTTCCGGTGTGGTGGCGGCCGCCGCCGCGATCTCGGTCGGCCAGTTCTCGGGCGGCTTCGACCAGATCCAGGTGACCATGGCCGCTTGGCGCCCGAGATCGTCGACGTAGTATTGCGTCGTCACCGGGATCCCGAGCGCCCGCAGCACGCGGGCGAGCGTGTCGCCGATGATCCCGTTGCGCACGCGACCGACGTGGAGGGGCCCGGTGGGGTTCGCGCTCGTGTGTTCGACGTTCGTCGTCGGGCCCGGCCCGTCGGCCCCGCCGTAGCGGGCGCCCCGGAGGGCGACCCGCCCGAGCGTCTCGCGCGCGAGCCGTTCGGTCGAGACCCGAACGTTGACGAAGGCACCGTCCGCGCGGACGGATTCGACTCCCGCCGCCCCCGGCCACGCCATCGCGATGGCCTCCGCGAGGTCGGGAGGGGGGCGACGCGCGGAGGCCGCCAGCCGATGGACCGGAAGGGCGAGGTCCCCTTGCGGGCCCCCGTCCCGGTCCAGGAGCGCTTCGAGGACGCCGCGCTCCGTCGACACGCCGGCCCCGCGACAGGCGATCTCGAGCCCGTCCAGGACGTCGGAGAGGATCGGCTCCCACGGATCCGGCGACGCCGGACCGGGGGCGGGACCCGTCATCGCCATGAGAATCGGAGGAACCGCTTTAGCGGACGGCTCGTCTTAACGATTGTGCGATGGCCGACCTGGTGCTGATCCGGTACGGGGAACTGGCGCTCAAATCGCCGCCGGTCCGGCGGGAGTTCGAGCGGCAGCTCCGCCGGAACATCCTCGACCAGTTCGTCGCGAGCGGGATCGCGGGGCGCCTGCGGGCCGACCACGGGCACATGTACGCGGACGTGGACGATGCGACCGCGGGGATCCGGGCGCTCCGACGCGTCTTCGGGGTCACCTCCCTCAGTCAGGTCTGGGAGATCCCGACCGAGCGCGCCGCGATCGAGGCGCGCCTCCTCGCCCTGGCCGACGCCCCGCTCGTCGACGGGCGGTCGTTCGCGGTGCGCGCCCGGCGCACCGGGACCCATCCGTTCACGAGCCAGGAGCTCGCCCGCGATCTCGGCGGCGCGGTCCTCGATCGGTTCGCGGACCGGCACCTGCACGTCGACCTCGAGCGCCCGGACGTCGAGCTCTTCGTGGAAGTGCGGGGCCCACGCACCTATCTCTCGCTCGCTCGATCGACCGGCCCGGGAGGACTTCCGCTCGGCGTGGCGGGATCGCTCGCCGCGATCGTCGACGGGCCGCGGGGGGCGCTCGGAGCGTTCCTGATGATGAAGCGAGGCTGCCGCTGCGCGCTCGTGGTTCCCCCGTCCGGCCGGGACCTCGTGGAGGGCACCCTCGCCCGGTTCGATCCGCACGCCCGGGTGCGGCCGGCGGAGGACGGCGAGGAGGCCCGGATCGCGGGCCTCCAGGCGGCGGCGGAGGAGGTCCACGCGGACGGGGTGGTCCTGCCGATCGGGGTCGACGAGTATCCCGCCGAACGGGCTCGCTGGGGGGATCGCGTCCTCTTCTCTCCGACCGTCGGCCTGACCGACGCGGAGGTCTCGGAGCGATGGCGGAAGATCGAGGATCTCGCCGGGTAGGGCAGCGGCGCCTCGATGCCGAGGACCCTCCGCCGGAGGTCCCGGCGTCCACTCCCGCGAGGGAGGAACGGCCGATCGAGCCGCCCCCGGCCCCCGCGGCCCCGGAGGAGGTCAGCCGGCGTGACTCTCGCCAGGAGCTCTGGGACCGACGACGCCGATGGGAGGAGGAGCGCCGACGGTTTTCCCCGCTCCCGAAGTGAGCGGGCGGCCGGAGCGACCCGGTCCCAAGCCTTATCAGGGGACCCCGGTCCTCGCGGTTCGATCGGGAGGGATCATGCCGATCTACCACGTCACCGGTCGATTCTACGCCCGCCGCAACTACTGGCAGGTCTTTCGCAAGCAGCACGACGCGACCGACGCGAAGGAAGCGACGGAGTGGGCCCTCAGCGAGATCGGGGGCTGCCACCGCGTGGCGCGCCGCCTGATCCGCATCGATACCGTCGTCGAGGCCCCCGCGGCATGAGCGCGCGGGCCCCGGTGAGCCCCGAACAGCAGGTCCAGGAGGACCTGATGCGTCTGGACGCGTATCGGAACCAGCTCAACCAGCTCCTGCAGCAGCACCAGCTCCTCTCCGCCTCGCGCGCCGATCACGACCGGGCGCGCGAGACGCTCGAGGGGCTGGACCGGATCGAGCCCACCCGTGAGGTCGTCATCCCGCTCGGCGCCGAGACGTACCTTCGGGGGACCGCCGCCACGGGCCAGCCCGTGCTGCTCGGCCTCGGGTCCGGCGTCGTCGCGGAGGTCGATCGCGCGAAGGCGGTCGAGGTCCTGCACGAGCGCCTCACGCGCCTGGACGAGGCCGGCCGGGAGCTCGACGGGCAGATCCGGACCCTCGAGGAGCGGATCGAGATCCTCTCCCAGCGGATCGAGTCGATGAGTCGCGGCGCGTCCGGGGTCGAGGACGACAACCTGAGCGATGTGGGCGGCGATTAAGGCGCGTCTGCGGCGCTCCGAGCCCGAGACCTCGGCCCCTCCGGATCCCGCCTCCCGCCCTCCCGCTCCTGGGTCTCCCTCGGTCGAGCGTCCGGCGGCCTCCCCTCCCTCCTCGTCGGCCGAGGGGTCGGGAGCGTTCACCGAGGGGATCTTCGGCCGTCGGATCCGGGACGCGACCTTGGACGAGGTCCTCGACGATCTCGAGATCGTCCTTTTGCAATCCGACGTCGCGCTCCCGGTCGCCGAGAAGATCGAGTCCGACCTCCGGCGCGACCTCCTGGGGCGCAAGCTGCGGCTCGGCGCCGATGCGGAAGGGGCGATCCGGGAGAGCCTCGCCCACAGCGTGCGGGCGATCCTCGCCCGGCCCCCGATCGACCTGCTCGCGGCGATCCGAGGGTGCCCGAAGCCGCCCTACGTGGTCCTCTTCCTCGGCGTCAACGGGACGGGGAAGACCACGACGATCGCGAAGATCGCCGGATGGCTCAAGGAGCGGGGGGTCGCCTCGGTCATCGCCGCGGGCGACACGTTCCGCGCGGGGGCGATCGAGCAGCTGCTCGTCCACGGCGAGCGCCTCGGCATCCGGGTCGTCCGTCAGCAGGAGGGGAGCGACCCCGCGGCGGTCGCCTTCGACGCCGTCGAGCACGCTCGCGCGAAGGGGGTTCCGGTCGTCCTCGTCGACACCGCCGGTCGCCAGCACACCAACGACAACCTGATCGCCGAGGCCCAGAAGATCCGGCGGGTCGTTGCGCCGAACCTGACGTTGTTCGTCGGCGACTCCCTCAGCGGGAACGACGTCGTCGAGCAAGCCCGCCTGTTCCAGGAGTCCCTCGGGATCGACGGGCTCGTCCTCACGAAGCTGGACGCGGACACGCGGGGCGGGGCCGCGCTGAGCGCGGTGTTCGTCACGCAGAAGCCGATCGTCTTCGTCGGCACGGGGCAAGGGTATGCCGATCTGCGGCCGTTCGATCCGGACTGGATGGTGGAGCGCCTCCTCGCGGAGGGTGCGTCGGCGTGAGCGCCGAGATCGACATCGTCCTCGTCCGCCCGAAGGAGGACGGCAACGTCGGGGCGGTGGCCCGGCTCGCGAAGAACTTCGGAGCGGATCGCATCGTCTTCGTCGCCCCCCGCGCCCGGATCGGGACCGAGGCCCGCCGACGGGCGATGGCGGGCCTTCCCCTGTTGCGGGCGGCGACGCGGGCGCCGTCCCTCGCCCGGGCGGTCGCGTCTTCGGACCTCGTCGTCGGGACGACCGACCTCTCCACGGGCCGGTCGACGGCCTATCTGCGCCGCTCGGTCTCCCCCGAGCGGCTCGGGGAGATGCTCGCGACCGTCGTCGGACGGGTCGCCCTTGTCTTCGGGCCCGAGGACAACGGCCTCTCGCGGGAGGAGCTTGCCCAATGCGACCTCCTCGTCCACGTGCCGGCCCGACGGGAGTTCCCGACGCTGAACCTCTCCCACGCCGTGGCGATCGTCCTCTACGCCGTGCTGCGCGCGGACCGCCCCCACAGCGACCTCTCCACCCCGGCCCCCGAGATCGTCGAGCTGAACGGCCGGGAGAAGGAGCTGTTTCTCGAGCGGGTCGCGCGGATCCTC
>JAJZMW010000169.1 GCA_021848165.1 Thermoplasmata archaeon | reverse complement strand
GAGGCACTCAAACTTCAGGTCGAGCCGGGCCGCTTCCATCCGATCGAGCAGCTCCTCGAGCCAGGCGCGGGAGATCCCGAAGACGTCGTCGCAAAACCGCACGTAATCCACGCCGAACCGCTCGCGGAGCGCGCGCAGCTCGCGGAGGACACGCTCGGGAGACTGCTGACGGAAGGTCCGGCCGAACGTCGGTTTCGAGCACCACGAGCAGTCGAACGGGCATCCGCGGGAGGTGAGCACCGCCGCGCGACGCTCTCCGGTCTTGCGCTCCCAGCGGCCGAGGTACCCCTCCATGTCGATGAGGTCCCACGCGGGCAGCGGCAACGCGTCCAGATCGCGCAGGAACGGTCGAGGGGGACCTCGGACCAGGCGTCCTCCTTCGCGGACGACCACACCGGGGACCCGCGAGATCGGACGTCGCTCCCGTACCGCGAACGCGAGCTCCACGAGCGCCTCTTCGCCTTCGCTCGGAACGACCACGTCGAGCCCCCCGGCCAGGTAATCGGCGGGACGGCTCGCGGAGTCCGGTCCTCCGGCGACGCTCGTCGCGCCGGCCGCGCGGGCGAGCCGGGCGACCTCGAGCGCACGATCGTGCGTCAATGTCTTCGTGTGCACGCCGAGGAGATCGGGGCGGAACCTCCGCAACCGCTCGGCGACGGGCCGCACGCTCCGCGCGAAGGTGAGATCGACCACCTCGACGTCGACACCGTGGTCGCGCAGGTACGCGCCGAGCGTGAGGAGCCCGAGCGACGGATACAGTTCGACGAACTTTCGCTCCATGGGGTCCTCCCGGGAGAGATACGGGTCGACCAGGAGCACGCGCGGCGGATCGGTCGAGCGTCCCGACATCACGCCGCCCTCCCGGCCCGTCGCGCGGGCCGCCCCCCCGAGATCGCGCCGACCGGACAGTACGGGACGCACCAGCCGCAGTCGGTACAGTTCTCGTGGACGATCAGTCGCTCGTCGGTCAGCTCCATCGCGTCCGGCGGGCAGACCCCCACGCACAGGCCGCACAGCACGCAGGTCGCTGGGTCGATCGAGATCATGGCGTCGCCCGTCCCTCCCGCGGAGCGCCGACGTCCGAGGCGGCGGCCCGCGACCGGCTCATGCGGGGCCAGAGGGAGGCGCCGCTCCGCGCGACGCCGGATGGAGGGCTTTGCCGAGCGCCGAGAACCCGGTCAGCGCGCACTTGATCCGCACGGGCGAAAGGGGGATCCCGAGCCAACCCAGGACATCGTCGCGGGTGATGCGCGCGACCTCCTCCAAGGGGCGTCCCGCGATCTTCTCGGTCAGCATCGATGCCCCGGCCATGCTGATCGCGCATCCATCGCCCGAGAAGCGGACGGCATCGATCGTCCGTCCGCTCGCGTCGAGCTTGAGGCGCAGTGTGATGTGATCGCCGCAGGAGGTGTTGATCTCCTCTCCCGTCAACGTGGCGCCCTCGAGCGGGCCGAAGTTCTTGGGGGAACGATAGTGCTGCAGGATGACCTCCTGATACATGTCCCACGCCATCGCTCGCCTCGGCGGCGAAGGGAGGGGCCAGGTATAAATCGGACGCGGGGCCGCTCGCGCGAACGACCCGCGCACCGTGGCGCCGCGCCGCGATCCGCATCCGCTGGACAAATACGCCGCATCCGTTATAAGCACATTCGAGTGACTAAATCCAATGGCCGCCGCGTCGACCGCCCCCCGCTGGATCGAGGAGAGCCATCTCGAAGGGGTCCGGGCCCGTCTGGACGACCCCCGCGACCTGGCGGAGCGACGGCTCGAGGCGTTGCGACGGTTCCGCGAACTCCCGATCGAGCCCGACCCGCTCTACCGGCACTACGGCTACTTCCAAGGGGTGGACCTTCTCGGCATCGACCCCGCGGGTGGCGGTCCGGCGGTCGCCGCCCCCCGGCCGGCCGACGCCCATACGATCCTGGCGATGCACGACGCCTCGGGCACTCGCCTCACGGTCTCCCCCGAACTCGCGAGCGCGGGGGTCACGGCCCATACGCTCGCCGAGATCTGGGCCGGTCCGGCGGAGGCGCGCCAGCGCTTCCTCGGCGCGGACGAACCACCTCCGGACCGTCTCACCGCCCTTTCGGAGGCGATCGTCAATCGGGGGTATCGCATCGACGTTCCCGATCGCTGGACCGAGCCGGTCCGCGTCCAGGACATCACGGTCCTGAGCCGCCCGCACGAAGCGCTCTCCGTCCGTCGGTCGCTCCGGGCGGGGGCGGACTCCCAGGTCCTCCTCACCGAAGAGGTCTATTCGACCAGCACCCCCTCCAACGGCCAGCGGTTCTACGCCTCGGCCCTGGACCTCGACCTCGCCGCCGGTTCCAAGACCGTCGTGGTCGGGGCCCATCTCCCCGACCGGGAGGCCGTCAGCTTCTACCGGCGACGCAGCGAGGTCGGGCCCGGCGCGCGGCTCGCGTGGGTCTGGGTCGGCCTCGGCGGGCGCGCGACCAAGGCGCGGAACGACACGCTGCTCTCGGGGGGCGGGGCGAACGTCCACGACCTGCAGACGTTCTACGGCGACCGCCAGCAGTCGTACGACAGCGCGGTGCGGATCACGCACACGGGGACCGACACCCACGGCGAGTCGATCACGCGCGGGGTCTTCACCGACGACGCGCGGGGCTTGAGCCGGGGCCTGGTGCGGATCGAGCGCGAGGCCCGCCGCACGATCAGCTTCATCAGCGAGCATGCGATGCTGCTCTCCCGCGGCGCTCGCTCCGATACGCTCCCCATCCTCGAGATCCTCTGCCGGGACGTGAAGGCGACGCACTCAACGAGCGTGGCGCCGGTCGATCCGGAGAAGGTGTTCTACCTCGAGTCCCGCGGGGTGCCGAACACCGACGCGATCCGGATGATCGCGGAAGGGTTCCTCTCCTACGTGCTGTTCCGCGCCCCGATCGCCCAACTCCGCGAGGCCGTGCAACCGATGCTGGAGTCCCGGTGGGACCGCCGCGACATCTACTGGCCGGCCGACGGCCGGGCCGGGCTCCCGGCGCTGGACGTGACGGGGACCGAATCCGCCCCCGAATGGCGATTCGACTCGAAGCTCCGCTGAGCGGGGTCGAGACGCCCGGTCTAGCCGACCGCTCCGGTCATCTCGAGCTGGATGAGCCGGTTGAGCTCGAGCGCGTAGTCGACCGGGAGCTCCTTCGCGAACTCCGCGAGGAACCCCATCAGGATGAGGTGGATCGCATCGGACTCGTTGAGGCCGCGGCTCATCAGGTAGAAGATCTGCTCCTCCCCGATCTTGCCGACGACCGCCTCGTGGGTGATCGTCGCGTCCTCCTCATGGATCTCGTTGTACGGATACGTGTCGGAGCGGCTGAACTCGTCGGGGAGCAACGCATCGCACCGGACCGCCGCCTTCACCCCGGTCGCTCCCTTCGCGACATGCAGGAGCCCCCGGTAGCTCGTCTGGCCGCCGCGGATCGCGATCGATTTCGAGACGATCTTGCTCGAGGTGTCGGGAGCGGAGTGGACCGCCTTCGCCCCGCTGTCGATGATCTGCCCTTGGCTCGCGAAGGCGACGCTCAAGATGTCCGCGCGCGCGCCCCGTCCCTTGAGGTAGACCGACGGGTACTTCATCGTGATCTTGCTGCCCATGTTGCCGTCGACCCACTCGACGAGCGCCTGCTCCTGGGCGACCGCCCGCTTCGTGACGAGGTTGTAGACGTTCTTCGACCAGTTCTGCACGGTGGTGTAGCGGATCTTCGCGTACGGTTCCGCGATCACCTCGACCACGGCCGCGTGGAGCGAGTCGGTCGAGTAGATCGGGGCGGTGCATCCCTCGATGTAGTGGACCTTGCTCCCCCGATCGGCGATGATCAGCGTCCGCTCGAACTGGCCGACGTTCTTCGCGTTGATCCGGAAGTAGGCCTGGAGCGGGATGCCGACGTCGACGCCCGGCGGTACGTAGACGAAGCTCCCGCCGGACCAGACCGCGCTGTTGAGGGCGCTGAACTTGTTGTCGTTGTACGGAATGATCTTGCCGAAGTACTTGCGCACCAGCTCGGGATGCTCGCGCACCGCCGTGTCGGTGTCGCAAAAGAGGACCCCCTTCGCGGAGAGGTCCTCGCGGATCTTGTGGTAGACGGTGCCGCTGTCGTACTGCGCGCCGACCCCGCCGAAGAACTCGCGCTCCGCCTTCGGGATCCCCAGGCGTTCGTAGGTGTTCTTGATGTCGTCGGGCAGGTCGTCCCAGCTCTTGCGCGGGGTCTCCTCCCCGAGCGGAGCGGCGTAGTAGGTGTAGGAATCGAAATCGATCTCGTCGAGGTTCGGCCCCCAGTCGGGCATCGGCCGGTCGAGGAAGTGCTCGTAGGCGCGCAGCCGGTAGTCGAGCATCCACTCCGGCTCGTTCTTCCAGCGCGAGATCTGCTCGATGACCTCGCGGCTCAACCCCTGGCGCGTCCGGAGCTTGTACGTCTCGGGGTTCTTGAAGTCGTAGCGGGTGTAATCGAGCGGAGTGATCTCGGGGCTCCCCTGCGCCATTTCTTCTCCTCGATGATTCCATCACATGAATGTATTTAAATGGGCTGTCGCCTCTCGAACGTCACAACGACCGGACCGTGTGTCGGTCCCTCACGCCTCGGTCGTTCAGCGGAACCGGTCGCGGATGCGCACGAGGACGTCGACCAGCGCCCGGACCTCCTCCGAAGTGTTGTAGAGGTA
>JAJZMW010000111.1 GCA_021848165.1 Thermoplasmata archaeon | reverse complement strand
CGGAGCGGGGCGACCGGAGGCCGCCTTCTTCCTGGAGCGGCTGGTCGATCGGTTGGCGGACGAACTGAAGCTCGACCCGCTCGAGGTCCGACGGCGCAATGCGACGGAGGCCCCGATCCGCTCTCCGCTCGGGCTCGAGGTCGAGGCGAGCCGCCCGTTTCTTGAGGAAGCCGTCCGCGAGCTCGGGTACGACGGGCGTCGTGGCCCGGGGGTCGGGTTCTCCTTCTTCGTCCTCGTACCTGCCCTCGGCCCGGGCGAGAGCTGCCGGCTCGCGACGCGCGAGCGGAAGCTCCACGTCTGGCTCGGCTCCCACAGCCACGGGCAGGCCCACGCGGTCTGGGTGCGCGCGCTCTTGGCCGCGGAGCTCGGGCTGGACGCGGCGTCGGTGGTCCTCGAGAATCCGGACACCGACGAGCTGGGCGAGGGGATTGGTACTTGGGGGAGCCGCTCCGCCATGGCCGGGGCGGCGGCCCTGCTGCGTACCGCTCAGCGGCTCAAGGAGCGGGTCCGTTCGGAGAACGGGAGCTATTCGGTGGCCGCCCTCCTCGAGAGAGATTGGGACCTTCAATGGTTCGAGCCTCAGAGCGGCCAGATGAATTCGCTGGGCGCGAACCTGGTGGCCGCCCACGTTGAGGAGAGCGGCCGGGTCGTCGTGGACGAGGTCCGCGCGTACTACGATGTCGGACATGCGCTGAACCCGTCCGCGGTGGAGGCGCAGATCATCGGCGGGACGCTCCAGGCGATCGGTCAGACCCTGGTCGAGGAGGTCGCCTACGACGCCACGGGACAGGTCCTGACCGCGAGCCTGTCGGACGCCGGCGTCGCGGCGGCGGTGCCCGGCATCCCGATCGTCGCCCGATGGGCCGAACATCCCTCCGCGTTGCCCCACGGCGCGAAAGGGGTCGGCGAATCGCCGACCATCGGGGTCCCGCCGGCGCTCGTGAGGGCGGTCGAGACCGGGACCGGGATCCTGATCACCGACCTTCCGGTCCCGCCGGCGCGCCCGGCTCCTTCGCCGCGCGCGATCTAGCGCCTCGTTTCCCGACCGACCCGAGGGCCGTCGCGTGCCCCGTCAGTCACGCCCGGAGAGCAGCACATCGGTCCGAAGGAGTTCGATCGCGTCCGCGCCCCCCTCGGTGACCCGGCGTCGGGCGTTCGCCCGCATCCGCAGGAACGCGACCGCGACGGCCACCGAGAGCAGGAACATCCCCACCCACAGGATCGTCGGACCGCCCGGCGTCACTCCGAGCAGGAGCGTGCCGATCACCGGCGCGACCACCCGGGAGGCGTTCGTGGTCGCGTTGTACGCGCCGAAGTAGGCGCCCCGACGTTCGGAGCCGCCGAACCCGGCGACCAGGGACTGTTGCGTGGGGCTCACGATGTCCTCCCCGATCGTGAGCACGCCCATGGAGAGCAGATAGAACGGGAACGCGTTCGCGACGTCGAAGAGCAGGAACGAGGCTCCGTACGCGACCGCGCCGGCGGCCATCCACCCGAGGTACTCCTGATGCCGCTCGATCAGTCGACCGATCGGCAGCTGGAGCAGCACCACGAGCACCCCGTTCAGCGAGTAGATGAGACCGAACTCCGCGAACGAGACCGAGCGGACGGATCCGAGGAAGAGCGCGAGCGGCGTACTGAACTGGTTCATGAGGACCGCGAGCCCCACGAGGGCGGCCAAGAGGCCCAGGAAGGCGCGGTCCTGGAATGGGGCGGCGATGCTCCCGAACGACCGGCCCTCGACGCGCTTCGCGCCCGTGAAACTCTCCCGCAGGAGCAGCAGAAGGACCGTGCCCTCGATCAGCGAGGTGATCGCCGCGAAGAGGAACAAGACCGGGAGGCCCGCGACGTCGGCAAGGAATCCCCCCACCGCGGGCGAGATGGCAAACCCGGTGTTGGTGAACACGCGCTGGACCCCGAACGCCGTGACCGCGAGCTCGGGCTGCGTCACGTCGCCGATCATCGCGCTCTGCGCGGGGCGGGTGAGCCCGTTGAAGAACGAGTTGATCGCCCAGAGCCCCATGACGACCGGGACGCCCTGATCCAGATAGACCCACATCAGGAGCATGAGCCCCGCGCTGGCGAAGCTCGGGTAGACCGCGAACGGGCGTCGCCCGTAGCGGTCGGAAAGGTGCCCGCCCGCGAGGAAGGCCAGCGTGCTCACCGGCACGATCGCCGCGACCAGCGCCCCGATGACGAGGTAGGAAAGGTGGTAGACGTCGGCGAACACGAGCGGCAGGAACACGAAGGTTGCCGACCGACCGATGCTGCGGACCAGGCCCGCGCTCCCGAGCAGGTAGACGCGGCGGTCCAACCGGAGCGCGGCGAACCGCGATCGATGCGAGGGCCCGGTGTCCCCCGTGCCTCGGGTCGGCGGCGGCAACGGGACCGGCGGGACACTCTCGACCATGGTGCGATGGGCCCCCGTTTCGGTCGCGAAGGGAAAACGCTACCGCCGCCCAAGCCGAGCCGGGACGCGCCGAGGCGCCGTCGAACGGCCGGCGGGCCGCTGGATCCCCGTCGAATGCGGCGAGGACCCCGAAACGACCGCCGAGACCCTCATCTTCAAACCCCTGCGCACGGTGGGGCTCCGTGCCGGTGGCGCGCCGGCAGGAGGAGGACGAGCGCGGCATGAGCGCCAGCGAGGCCGTCGGGGAGCATTCGTGGGGATGGAAGGTCGGGCTGCCCCTCACGCGGTTCCACTCCCCCGTGGAGATGTTCTGGCGAGGACTCGGCTACGAGCTCTCCTGGAGCCAGAACACGCTCACGGCCCACCGGGACTTCGACGGCCAGCGTCGGGAATGCCGCATCGAGCTCAGGGACGGTGCCGACGGCGTTGTCGAGATTCACTGCCGCGTTCGGTTCGGCGGAAGGCCGACCGTCCAGCGGCCCGGGGAGATCTACGACCCCTCCGAGCTCGCCCGTCGCATGGGAGAGTCGCTCTCCCACGGCTTCGGGGCTCCTCTCCGAGAAGGGTGAGAACGGACCTCCCTCGGAGGAAGCCCACGTCCCGGTTTGGACGGGAGGCTGCGGGGGAACGCCGCGATGCGGACAGGTTATCTTTCCCGATGCCGAAGGCCGGCGTATGGCGACGTTCCGGGCGAACGCCACTTGGCGGGGAGGGATCGAGAACGAGCTCGACGACGGCCGGGGGCATTCGTACCTCATCGATGTCACCCGGGATGAGGGGGGTCGGGACCGGGGAACCTCGGGGTTCGAGCTGGGCCTTCTCGCACTGGCCGGGTGCATCAACGCGGTCTTTGCGCTCGTCGCGCAGCGACGTAAGCTCGCCTTCGAGAGCATGCGTACCGAGCTCGAAGGCGAACGGCCCCGAAAGGCACCGACCTACACGACGGTCCACGGAGTCTTCCGCATCCAAACCCGCGCGCCGAAGGAAGAGGTCGAGACCGCGTTCGCCCTCACGCTGCGAATCTGCCCCATCGGGGTGCTGTTCGAACAGGCGAAGATTCCGGTCGACGTACGGGCGGTGATCGTCGCGCCGGAAGGACCGACAGGCGCCGCGGATACCGCGCGCGGACCCCCGTCCGTCGCGTGAGACGGATTGGCGGCGGCGGCCCCGGTCCGAGAGCCGGGGCGTTCGCGCGGCGAGGCAGGGAGGCCCGGGCCGTCCGGCCGGGCTCGCGAGGGGCTCGGCGCACCGCGAGGTTCCGTTCGTTGCCCGGAAGTGACCCCCCGCCGGGCGACGACGGAGTGCGCATCCCCGGGGGTTCGACCCGGGGGATGCGTTCCGCGGCAGCAAATCTCCACGACCAGCGGCCACACGGGCCCGGAGGGACTCGCTAAATCAATTTGCCCCTCGGTATCGTGCTCCGTCAAGAGGGTGTTTCAAGGAGCGGGAGTCCAGACCCGCTGACTAGGGATGAACTCCCCCCGTGGGGGTGTACTCAATCTGCTGACTTCAAGCTCGAAGCGGCCACGGACCTAGGCTCACCGTAGGGTAGTAGATTCCCCCGCGAGTCCGCAATCCAGAAACTCGGCTCGGGTTCGATGTTCCGAGCTATCCCTACTGTGGCGTCAGTGCAATCGCCATCGCGTCCGTAAGGCGGTCGGCCTGGTTTCCGACCGGGTCTAGATCGGGGTCGAACACCGTCAGTTCCATGCCGACACATCTCGGGGAGGAGAAAAGTCCGCGGATAATCCCACCCAGCGTAGACAGGGAAGGACCCGGCCCAGCGGGCGAGTCTACCGCCCAGACTTCTCTTGAATCGACCACGTCGACGTCGAAGTGGACCCAAAAACCCTCGGTGTGTCGCGTGACCGTCTCGAGAACCTCCATTACAACTCGCTGAGGTCCGCGGGTCTCGATCTCTTCGCTCGTGGTGATCCTGGCTCGGGAGTTTTTCAATTCGGCAAGGTATTCGTCGTCGGGGCGCAAGCCGACCAAGTGTGCGTCCTCCTCCCGGGCGTAGGGCAAAAGACCTTCCAGATTGACGAGTCGCGCGTCGCCCTTTCCGGTGACGATGGCAAGGTCCTCGCCGGCAGCGGCACCGATGCGATCCGAGTTGCCGGGATGACGGTAGTCACTGTGGGCGTCGAGGAAGGCGAGACCAAACCTTCCCCGACGGCGAAGCGCAAGCATGGTGCCGATCAGAATACTACAATCTCCTCCGAGGACGAGCAGTTGCCTCCCACCCCCGACGGCACGACTCACCCGATCGGCAAGGAGCTTAGAGTAGCTCGCAATGGCCTCCG
>JAJZMW010000090.1 GCA_021848165.1 Thermoplasmata archaeon | reverse complement strand
GCGCGCCGGGCCGGGCGAGGCGCTCGGCGAAGGCGAGGTACTCGGGGTAGGCCGGTTTGTCGGCGTCGACGAAGACGAAGTCGAACGGGGCGGCCCCCTCCTCCGCGAGGCGTCGGAGGCTGTCGAGGGCGCGGCCGACCCGGATCTCGACGCGCGCGAGGACCCCCGCGCGGCGGAGGTTCTCGCGCGCTACGTCGGCGTGCCGGGGATCGATCTCGAGGGTCAGTAGCCGCCCCTCCGGGGGGAGCGCTCGGGCGAGCCAGAGCGTGCTGTAGCCGCCGAGCGTGCCGATCTCGAGGATCCGGCGCGCCCCCACGGCCCGGGCGAGGAGGTGGAGCAGCTTTCCCTGATTCGGCGCGACCTGGATCGGCGGCAGGTGCGCCTCCTCGCTCGCCCGGACCGTGGCCGCGAGCTCCGGGTCCGACGTGCGGAGCATCCGATCGGTGTACTCGTCGACCTTCACCCAGACCGGCTCGGGGATCGTCGCCATGGCGGCGCGAGGTCGGCGCCGTACTTGACGCGTCGGTCCCGCGCCCTCGGTCCGGTCAGACCGGCGCGAGCGCGAGCCGCGTCGCGCTGGCGATCCGCGCCGCGAGCTCCGCGCGCGGCACCCGCTCCTGCGCCTTCGAGTCGCGGTGGCGGAGGGTGACGGTGCCGGCCTCCGCGGAGGCGGGATCGAGCGTCGTCCCGTCCACCGTGAGGCAGAACGGCGTCCCGGCCTCGTCCATGCGGGCGTAGCGCTTGCCGATCCCGCCGGCGTCGTCGTACTCGGCGACGATCCCGGCGGCCTGCAGCTCGCGGGCGAGCGCGCGGGCGTAGGCGCCGTGCTCCTTCTTCAGGAGCGGGAAGACCCCGACCTGCACCGGGGCGAGCGCGGGGGGAAGCTTCCAGACGGTGCGCTCCTCCTCGCGGCCGAGGTGGACGTCCGCCTGCGCCCAGAGGTTCCGGTCGACGCCGAAGGTCAGCTCGAGGACGTGGGGGACGATCCGGCGGCCGTCGAGGGTGACGACGGAGAGGTCCTGGCCGGAGCCGGCGGCGTGCCGGCTCAGGTCGTAGTCGCCCCGGTAGTGGACGGCGCCGAGCTCCTTGTACCCTCCGAGGCTCTCGAGGTGGACCTCGATGTCGAACTGGATGCGGTTGTAGAAGGCCCGTTCGGTCGACGACTTCTCGAACAGGCGGATCCGCTCCTTCGGGATCGCGAGCGCGTCACGGAAGAATCGGTAGCTGTGCACCAGATGGAAGAGATAGAAGTCCGGCAGCTCGGCGGAGCGGAGCTCCCGGACCGGCACCCACTCCGGCGACTCCTCGCCCTTCTCCCGGCGTGGGACGCGGAGCACGGGCAGGACCTCGTCCCCGACCGCGTCGATCGGCACGTCGAACCGCTCGGGATCGAAGAAGATCTGGAGCTCCGCCTGCGTGAACGCGCGCATCCGGAAGAGGACCTGGCGCGGCGCGATCTCGTTGCGGTAGGCGCGGCCGACGATCGCGACGCCGAGCGGGAGCGCCTTGCGGCCGACCTCCCACATCCGCGGGAACGCGAGGTAGCTCGACTGCGCGGTCTCGGGGCGGAGATAGGCGCGCTCGTGCCCGGTGACCCCGAAGTCGACGCCGAACATCATGTTGAAGGGGACGGGCACCCCGAGCGTCGCGCGCCCGCACTTCGGACAGGTCACGTGCCGTTCCGCGACGAGCTCCGCGATCTGGGCCGGGGCGAGCCCGTCGACCCCCTCGGGGCGGACCTTCTCGAGGACGGTGTCGGCGCGGAAGACCGAGTGGCAGCTCGCGCAGGCGACCTCGGGATCGGTGAAGTTCTCGAGATGCCCGGAGGCCCGCACGACCGCCTCCGGAAGGAGGTCGGCGGCCTCGATCCGATAGTAATCCTCCGAGCGGCCGACGAACCACGCCGTCCACGCCTCCTCGATGCGCCGCTTGAGCGCCGTCCCGAGAGGGCCGTAGTCGTAGAGCCCCTGCGCGCCCCCGTAGATCTCGGCGGTCGGCCAGAGGAACCCCCGGCGCCGCAGGAGGCCGTAGAGCTCGTCGGACTTCATGCGACCTCGTCCTGGGCAAAGGACGCCCGCGAGGCGGCCGGCCGGAGCATAAGGTGTTCGGTCGCGCGCGTCACCAGCTGGTAGGCCGGGTCGTCCGGAGGCAAGCGGTGGACGAGCGGACGGGCCGGGCTCCCGGCCGCGATCCTCGCCTCCTCCTCCCGCCCGAGCCAGCGCCACGGCTCGACCAACGCCGCGCGCGCCAGGTACGGCGCCGAGACCGGAGCGCCCGCGGCGCGGCTCGAGACGTAGGCGAACTCGAGCTCGCTCCACACCGAGGGCGAGAGCAGCATCGCGTTGTCGGTGCCGAGCAGCATCTGCGCCCCCGCGCGCTCCATTTCGCGCAGCAGCGGGCGCCGACCGAAGAGGGCGTTGGAGCGAGGGCAGGCCGCGATCGCCACCTTTGCCGCCGCGACCTGTTCGATGTCCGCCGGCTCCGCGCGCGTCAGGTGGACGACGAGATCCGGCGTCGGCTCCAGGTAGACGGCCGGGTCCTCCCGGATCTCTTCGCTCGCGTGGAGCGCGTAGCGCTTGCCGCGGGCCCGGCAGGCGTCGGCGACCCGGCGGCGAACGCCCGCCGGCTCCTCGCGCGCCGAGCTGAGACCGATGCCGTCGGCGATCTCGAGGATCGCATCGACCTCCGCTCGCGGCCGATCGGGCGACACCGGGCGGCCGAGGATGACGACCTCGAGGCCGGAGCGCGCGGCGGCCCGCCGCAGCGCGCGGACCCCGGCGAGCCCCTCCTCCCGGAAGTCGATCGTGCCCGCGATCCCTTCGCGACGCATCCGGGCGAGGGCGCCGCGCATCGCCCGCACCTTTTCGGCGCGGCTCGCGGTCGCGAGCAGGCGGAACTTGTAGCCGTTCGGGGGAGCGACCAGCTCGCTGAACGAGACGGGCGGGGGCTCGCGGCTCGAGATCGCGTCGCCGAGGTGCGTATGGCCGTTGACGGGGCGGGGCGTCACGATCCCGCGCACCCTCCGCACGCGCCCGCGGGTCGAATCGGTCCCGAGGAGGCCGGTCTCGACGACCCGTCCGCCCTCGATCCTCGCGTACCCCGGGCGAGGTCCGTCGATGTCGAAGAGGGCGCCCTCGACGATCATGCGACGGCCGGGGAGGCCCACCGGCCCATAACGGGCGCGACGGGCAATCGTTTAGCAGGAGCTCGACTCGGGAGCCCCGTGGGGGAGCGGTCGATCGCGGGGGCCCGCACCGGCGACCTCCTGATCTCGGGCCACGTCAACGTCGATCATTTCCTCGCCCTCGACCGCTTCCCCGGACCCGATCGCACCGTCCCGATCGTCGCCGAGCGCAAGCTCCTCGGGGGGACCGCCGCGAACCTCGCGCGGGTCGCGATCCACTACGGGGTCCGGTCGGGGCTCGTCGCCCGGATCGGGGACGATTTCCCCGCGGCGTTCCTCGCCGCGCTGCGGCGCGAGCGGATCGACCTCTCGGGGGTCGAATCGGTCCCGCGAACCCCGACGCCGACCTGCTACATCGTCGTCGATCGCCACCACGAGCAACGGACGCTGATCGAACAAGGTCCGATGGACGCCCCCCCGGTCGCCCCGCCCGCCCGAGGAGCGCCGTGGCGGCGGTTCTCCTGGCTGCACGTCACCACGGGCTCGCCCGATTGGCAGCTCGCTCTCGCCGAGCGCGCCCGCGCGGCGGGAGCGTTCGTCGCCGCGGACCCGGCGCAAGAGATCCACTATCGGTGGGACGGCCGACGCCTGCGGGCCCTCCTCCGGCGATCCGAGATCCTCTTCGGGAATCACCACGAGATCGCCCGCGCCCGTGCGCTCCTCGGCCTCCGGTCGACCGAAGCGCTGCTCGACACCGTCCCGATCGTCATCGAGACGGCGGGGGCGCGGGGAGCGCGCGCCCACACGCGCGCCGGTCCGATCGCCGCCCCGGCCCCCCGGGCCCGGCGGATCGTCTCGCTCATCGGCAGCGGGGACGCGTTCCGCGGAGGGTTCTACGCCGCGTGGTTCGAGGGGGAGCCTCTCGCCGGCTGCCTTCGGGCCGGGGCGCGCGCGGCCACGGCGTGGATCGAGGGCCGCAGCGTTCCTCGCATCGAGCTCCCGCTCCGCGCCGAGGGAGGACGCCGATGAAGATGCGTCCGTTCGGCCGGCTCCTGCGATGGGACATCGCGGTCGCGCGCGTCCTGGCGGCCACGCCGGCGCCGTCGCGCAGCGCCGCGATCGCGCTGACGGACGCCGTCGGCCGCGTTCCCTCCCGGTCGGTCCTCGCACGACGCCCGATCCCCCCGTTCGACCGGGCGACGTGGGACGGCTACGCCTGCGCGAGCGCCGCCACGCGATCGGCCCGACCCGGACGCCCGGTGCGCCTCTCCCTCGTCGGCGAGTTGTTCGCCGACCAAGAACGGGCGGCCCCCGTGCCCCGCGGGGCGTGCGTCGCGATCGCCACCGGGGCCCGGATGCCCCCCGGCACCGACACGGTCGAGATCTTTGAGAAGGTCCGTCGCCTCCGCCGCGCGATCGAGATCGATCACCCCGTCGCCCGGGGGCGCTACGTCGCCGAGCGAGGCGACGACATGCCCGCGGGCACGGTGCTCGCCCGGGCCGGGGTCCCGCTCGGCCCCGCGAGCTTGGGGGCGCTGGCGGCCGCCGGGCGGACGACGGTCCGCGTCGTCCGGGCGCCGCTCGTCACGATCGTCCCGAACGGCAACGAGCTCCTCGCGCCCGGCGCCCCGTACCGCCCGG